>CBFGXY010000337.1:0-2452 GCA_965652945.1 uncultured bacterium | reverse complement strand
GACCGACGCCTTCATCCGAAGGCCATTCATCGTAGAAGGGGTTGCACAAGGTCTTGCTGCCGGCATCGCCGCCTCGTTCATCCTGTGGGGAATTTATTCATTGATGAGCGGATATCTTCCTCAACTCGAAACAACGAGTTGGCTCCATCTGGCCCTACTGGCAATGGCAGTTATCATCATTGGTGTGATGTTGGGATGGGCCGGCTCGTTGATCGCCGTGCGTCGCTTCATAAAGAGAGTATCACTTCATTGACGGTTCTTGAGATCATTGTTGACGCCAATCATAGTGCCGATCTCGATATATCCCTGCTGACGAGATGCCATACGATTGGTACATTGCCTACTTTCGGGATCCCTCGACATATAAGGTCTACCTCATGTACCGACTCTCAATCGTATTACTATCTGCGCTAATTGTCTCACTTTCGGCCTGCCGATCAGAGGATTCCTCGATAGCCGAAGATGACGACGGATTCCTGGTTCTGGGCCAATCAGAAGTCGTAGAATCGACGGTCCGAGGTGTGAGCCCCGGTACTCGGACGCTGGTGCTGGATGGATTCCACGGCGATATTCGCCTTTCTGGATCGAGTGAGACCAGTGCGAACCTCGAGTTCACGAAGACCGCGCGTGCCGATGACGATACGGGGGCGCGTCGCCTGCTGGGTACGGTAAACATCGACGAGGCGGGCACGGACGAGAACTACACGTTTACGATGACATCCGACCGCCCTGCCCAGAGCTCGGTGGATGTCAGGGGAACGATCGGTGCAAGCACACCGCTTCGCATCGACCTGGAATCCGGCAGAATCGAACTCACTGGGATCGACGGCCCACTCGACATCGTCAGTCAGCACGGAGATATTCAGGTTCACGGTACTGGACATTCGGTGTCGATCGACACCCGAAACGGCGATATCGATCTCGGCGTCCGCCTGCTGCCTCCCGATGCAAGCATCTCCGTGGTGACGCAGAACGGGGACCTCTCGATCACGCTTCCGTCGGCCATCTCTGCGCAAATCGATGCGCGCACCTCCGCCGGAGGGGTTCGGGCGACGGGCGTGTCCTTCCTAAATCGACGCCTACAACGAAACGGAGCGGGTACGCGGCTGACGGGGCAGCTTGGTCAGGGGAACGCGACCATCAATCTGCGAACGGAAAACGGCTCCATCACGCTCTCAGAAGGTGGATCGTACGATATTCCCGTCATGGACACACTCGCAGTCCCGGTCGACACGCTGGATACCGAGGATTCGGATCCCGGCGAACTCGATACGGTCGATTCGGATACTCTGGAGAGCGACTCGGCCGAGGTCGACACCACGGGCGGAGTCTGAGGCGCGACCGACAGCCTCCTACATCCGGTAGAGAATACTCATCGTGATTCCAGCGCCCGGCGCGAGTGAATTGCGACCGGCAAGTGCAATGCCTCTGTCGAGGTACTCGGGTTGAACTGTGCCCGTCAGTGACACCTGAAAACTGCCGGTACGCGGAGCATACGTGATGTAGGGAGTTGCAGTTAAAAGAAACCCGCTCCTGATTTCCTCACCAAGATCCCCAGCGGGACTCGACTTTCGGTTAAACCGGTAAAGCAACGCCATTCCCGTCTCCAGATCCCACCACCTATACCCTGCACCTGCGTGCACGTGAATGATGTCGCCGAGGTTGATACTCGTGTCGATGTGCACATCCTCATCCTTCGGAAGTCTCAGGACATATTGCGCGCTGCCAAACATATGAAGCGAACCGCGCGACGCGTTCCCCGATAACCCGAACTGGAGAGCATTCTGCAGGTCCGAGTTCGACCGCCTCGCCTCTCGAACAGGTTCGGAGCCGAGATCCTGCAGATAGGCCACTCGAAATGAAAACGCCTTTGACGCAATCTCCCCGAAAACCGTGAGGTTCTGTGGCGAGAAGTCGCTTTTCTGCATCAACGATGGCTCAAAAAGCGTCTCACTGACTACGAGCGCGTCCACCTTTACCCGCTCTTGAGCAATAGCGAAGTTTATTCCCCCATTCAGATTCATACCGTAAAAGTTATAAAAGGAGTACTGTCCCCCGACATTTAGAACGAGCGATGTGAGGAGGGCATTCCCGTCGGATGCCCCCAGTGGAAAGCGAGACGACCCCAGGTTGTATCGCCTGCCCTCGTCACCGAAGGCGCACGCAGTACGGCCATATCCCAGACTAATCCACAGCTGCGCCTTGTCGGCGTACTGATCCGGGTGTTTCACTCCGATCGGGCTCTGGTAATCTCCGCTCGTCGTCCCCTCCGTCAGAGGACTCATCAACACGACCAGTATTGCAGCGACGATAGTAAACATATTCACTTCACGTAGTCATAAGATCACTTCACAGAGTCATAGGATCACTTCACGAAGTCATACGATCACTTCGCGTAGTCATACGATCACTTCGCGTAGTCATACGATCACTTCGCGTAGTCATACGATCA
>CBFGXY010000336.1:0-2454 GCA_965652945.1 uncultured bacterium | reverse complement strand
ACCTTCCGACGGATGCGCTCACAACGATTCGGGATGATGTAAAACGAGCCCATCCGTCGGAAGGTGGGGCAGGACGGCCTCGTAATCGTAATGTATCATCGTGACCTTGGTACAGGATTGGAGAATGAACGGCTATAATACTAAACTTGCGCACAGGGTAACTGCAACGGAACGAAATCTTGAGGACCGGCGCGTGCAATCCGAGGTCGATTAGAGATTGTCTCGGACCGATCGGGATCTGATCGCTTCAGCGACTGAAACGTCCCCTGGTCCGTGATTCGCCGGCAATGATCTGCGTCGTCAGCGTATGAAAATCACCGAGGAAGGTATCGAACTGGAAATTGTGAGCGGCGATATCGCGCAGCAGCCCGACGTGAAAGCTGTGGTCAATGCTGCAAACGCCGAGCTCCAACCGGGCGGCGGGGTTGCCGGTGCACTTCATCGGGCGGCGGGTCCGGAACTGGCTGCCGCCGGCAGGCCGCTGGCGCCAATCCAACCTGGTGAAGCCGTTATCACTCCTGGGTTCAATCTTCCGAATGTGTATGTCATTCATTGCCTCGGTCCGGTCTACGGCAAAGATACTCCTTCCGAAAAGTTGCTGGCCGACTGCTATAGGAACGCCTTGCGCCTGGCGGATCAGCACCGGATTGAATCGATTGCCTTCCCTGCCTTATCCACGGGCGTGTTCGGTTATCCCATGGACGAGGCAGCGGCCGTGGCGCTTTCAACTGTGCGAAAAGAGCTTCCTCATCTTCAACACGTCCGACTGATCCGGTTCGTACTGTTCAGTGACCGCGTCCGAGAGGTTCACGAGGCCGAACTTCAGCACCAGCTACGTGATCAGTAGCCGCGTTTAGAATGCGGGCTCATCACCGGGGCCGCTTATTCCATATTCGGATCCGTCGGCGGCCGCTCCATAATATTCCGGAGCTGTGGGATAATGCGTCGACAGATTTTCGAATCGCGCGTAACTGTTCACGAATGCCAGCTCGATCGAACCGATCGGTCCGTTTCGTTGCTTGCTCACGATGATCTCACCGATACCCTGCGTCGAATTGCCGTTTTCGTCGACCGTAATACCGTAGCGTTCAGCGCGGTATATGAACGCTACGACGTCAGCGTCCTGTTCAATCGAACCAGATTCCCGCAGGTCCGAGAGCATGGGCCGTTTGTCGCCTCCCCTCGTCTCGACGGCACGGCTGAGCTGCGAAAGTGCTATCACCGGCACGTCGAGTTCCTTGGCGAGGGCTTTCAGAGACCGGCTGATCTGGGCAATTTCCTGTTCCCGGTTCGAGTTCCTCGAATTCATCGTGCCGTGCATCAACTGCAGGTAGTCGACGATGACAAGGCCGATGTCATGTTCTGCCTTGAGACGGCGGCACTTGGCTCTCAGTTCGAGGACGTTCAGACTCGGCGTATCATCTATGTAGATGGGTGCCTCCGAGAGCGTTCCCGCTGCACGTGCCAGGGCCGCCCAATCTCGATCGCTCATCCGTCCGGTCCGCGCCGACTGAGCGTCGATGCGCGCTTCGGACGTCAGGAGCCGCTGTGCCAGCTGCTGGGCTCCCATCTCGAGCGAGAAAATGGCCACCCCGGTCGGATCTCGCTGATTCAGTGCGGCGTTGCGCGCCATCGCGAGCGCAAAAGCCGTCTTCCCCATGGAGGGTCGGGCAGCGATGATGATGAGGTCGGTTTTCTGCCATCCGCCCGTCATCTCATCGAGCTTTCGGAATCCGCTCGTGACACCGGTAATACCGCCCTCGTTTCCATGAATCGACTCGAGCCGCTCGAGCGTCGACTTCACGACCTCCTTCATCGATAGGCCGGAGCGACGCAAGTGCGATTCCGAGATGCGGAAAATTTCCGACTCGGCTCGGTCCATCATCTCGAACGCATCGGCACCCGGGTCATATGCCTCTCCCACCAGGCCCGTCATCGTCTCAATCATCTTGCGCAGCAGCGACTTCTCCGCAATGATGCGAGAATGATATTCGACATTGGCAGCCGTGGCAACCTGCGCGGTGAGTTCGGTCAGGTAGGACGTCGATCCGACTTCTTCGAGTTCGTTTCTCCGACGCAGCTCTTCCGAAACGGTGATGAGATCGACCGGATCTCCGCGCTCAAAAAGAGCAAGAACGGCTGCGAAAATCTTCCGGTGTTTGTTGCTGTAGAAGGCATCGTTCGGAAGCAATTCGATCGTCCGGGGAATTGCATCTCGTTCGATTAGAACGGCGCCAAGCACAGCCTGCTCCACGTCGAGCGCTTGCGGAGGCACCCGCCCCGATCGCTCCTGCAAAGCCGCCCCGGAGGGAGGTCGCTGCAGTGCACCGGTCATCTTCTCTAACGGATATCGCTGATTTTCGTGATCCGGGTCGATGTTCAATCGACGCGGACGCAGTTCCTCATGGTCGTTCATATCACATGCTAAAAACAGCGAGCGTTCAGCCCGCAGGT
>CBFGXY010000335.1:0-2458 GCA_965652945.1 uncultured bacterium | reverse complement strand
AGGCTGAGCCAACGGATTTACAGTCCGTCCCGTTTGACCGCTTCGGTACCTACCCGAGATGAGGGCCCGCATTATAACGTGACCTCACCGATTCGTGCCCAGAGGAGGGCTCGAATTTAGGATGAAGAGCTGGCGAAGGGACTTGAACCCCCAACCTGCTCATTACAAGTGAGCTGCTCTACCAATTGAGCTACGCCAGCATATCAAAAAAACGACTATCGCGCACACTTCGCGGATATCCAAGATTATCAAGATACGGGAGTCCACGAGCCTTTGTCAACGTCACTCGTCGTTAATGCCCGGTGAATTGGGAGGCTCGAACGGCTCCTTATCGTCCCTGAACTTTTGCCACCACCCCCACCCGATCCGGAGGACTACAACCGTGATGACCAGAGTCGTGACTGCTTTTCCGTAAGATCTGAAAATGGATGTGACGACATCCCAGTTATCTCCGATGACCGATCCGAGATATGCGATGAGGGACGTCCATACCAGGGCACTGAAGGTGGCGAACACGGCCGTTTTCCATGTATTCATTTTCGCCGCGCCGACGGTGAACGAGATAACGGATCGTAATCCGCTCAAAAACCGGTTTGCGCCGACCAGTGCATAGCCCCATTTCAACAGCCACGACCGCGCTCGATGTATCCGTCGCTTAGGCAACCATTGCAATCTGTCGGGATCCATCGCAGCATCGCCGAAAGCGCGCCCTACAATGAACATGGTCATAAATCCAATGGCGCCGCCCACGGTGGCAATCAGCACCACAAGGATCAGGTTGAGTTGCCCCGTCGCCGCGAGATATCCACTGAAGACGATCACCAGATCACCAGGGATCGGAGGTATGACATTTTCTCCCCAGGCGATCACCAGCAAAATGATATATGACCAGAATGGCGACAGCAGGCGGATCCATTCCATGAACTCGGCGGTCTGTTCTGCCATTACGCCCGTCATACGAGGATCAGCTCTGGGTGATCAGGCAAACAGCTTGCGCCGAAACACCCTCCTGACGCCCCACGAAGCCAATTCGCTCCGAGGTAGTGGCCTTGACCGATACGGCTCCGATCTCAAGATCGAGAACGCGGGCGATATTCGAGCGCATGGCGTCTATGTGCGGTCGAAGCTTCGGTTTTTCCAACACGACAACCGAATCGACGTTTACCACGCGGTAGCCTTTCTCTCTCAGCAGTTCGGCCACGGAGCCCATCAGTGCCAGGCTGTCGGCGTCCTTCCAGGCATCGTCTGTGTCCGGGAAATGAAGGCCGATGTCGCCCAGCGCTGCGGCACCCAGAAGTGCGTCGGTTATCGCGTGCGACAGAACATCCGCGTCGGAATGACCCGCCGGCCCCACATCCGATGGAACTTCAACGCCGCCAAAAATCATCGGGCGGCCGGCTTCGAGTCGATGCACATCAAATCCAATCCCAATACGCATCAGTCGCGCGCCCTCCAATCATTCCAAAGGGCCTGAGCCAGCTTCCAATCATCCATCGTAGTAATTTTCATGTTCATCGAGCTTCCTTCGACTACAGCCACCGGATAACCTGCCTTGAGGACGAGTTCGACATCATCGGTGGCGTCCCATCCTGCTTCGCGGGCCCTCCGATATGCGTCCATCAAAATATGTCTTTTAAAGCCTTGCGGGGTTTGCATTCGAAATATGTGGTCCCGCGGCACAGTGTCCTCAAAATAACTATCTCTGACGATCCGTAAAGTATCCGTCGAGGCCAGACCTGTAGCGGCCGCACCGGATTCTCGTGTCAGACGGACGACATCCGAGATCATTCGTTCATCAATAAACGGGCGCACCGCATCATGCACGAGTATTACATCAACGTCCGATGCAAGCTTGTCGAGTGCATTTCCTACCGAGTCTGTCCGCGAATTGCCCCCCGCTACAACGAACCACGGTTTGGCAATACCTTCGTTCTCGATTTCAGTGCGCACATCCTTAACATCTGCCGGCGGAGCAGCAATCACTATAATGTCGATATCCGAATGCGCCTCAAACGTTCTGAGCGTCTGAACCAGGAGCGTGGCATCGCCCAGCTTGCGGTACTGCTTGCGCTGCCCACCAAGCCGGGTGCCCGACCCTGCGGCGGGCAGGATTACCGCCACTTTATTTTGCTGTTCGCTCTGCATCTGATCTTCTGAACCGAACGACATCGACATGAGGAACCATCACACAGTCATCTCCGCAACCCCAGGCTCGATCGTAAAATGAATTGACACTTCCGGCCTGCCGGATTGGTGTACAGGCGTCTTCGTTCGATCAAATGATCAGCATTGCATCACCGAAGGAGAAGAGCCGGTACTCTTCGCGGATCGCTTCCTGATACGCTTCCCATATGAAATCATAACCTCCGAACGCAGCAACAAGCATCAAGAGCGTACTCTTCGGCATATGGAAGTTTGTGATGAGCCGTTCGGTGATTTTGAACTCATAGCTCGGAAG
>CBFGXY010000334.1:0-2464 GCA_965652945.1 uncultured bacterium | reverse complement strand
CGACCCACTCGGTGAAGTAGTGGATGCGACTGCAGTAGCCATCCATCTCCCCGTCGCGGTACCGGGTTTCGAGCAGGTTGGCGCGAAACGCCTCCTCCGAATAATCTTGCGCCTTAACCGTCCGCGCCATCGAAAGAACCGTCTCAACGAATGTCACACAATCGAATCCATCGAGGCGGCAAATGAGCGATTCCTCTCCAGGTGCATCCAAAATGCCGGCCACATAGGGCTTGCCTCCAAGCGATAGACCCAGTTCCTGCATCACTTCACCTATGGGAAGCTCGTGCAGTTCACGTGCGCGGGCCTCAGCCATCACCTCCGAGAAGACGCGGTGGCTGACGTCATCCATCACGTACTCGAACGGTGAAGATGCAGCCGTTTGAACTGTATCCGGCTCAACGACCACGTCGATGTCGTTTGAGCTGCACCCGACGAGCATCAGGGCAAGTGATAAAAGAAAGTACATGGCAAATGGATGGTTCATTTTCTGAAAAGGTCAGCTACCAGCTAACATTTCGGGCGAGTGCAACTTCGAGCTTTCGTTCGTAGACGATTCGAGGAATTTCGATGACGCCGAATCTTGACAGATGAGGTGTGGAGAACTGGACGTCGAGCAACATAAAGCCGCGTTGATTCAGATGATGGACGACGGCAGCCAGAGCTATGTTGCCGGCATTGGAGCGTCGATGAAACATCGATTCTGCAAAAAAGGCTCCCCCAAGAGCAATCCCATACAAACCACCTGCGAGTTCTTCTTCCATCCACACCTCGATGCTGTGTCCATATCCCTGGTAATACAACGACAGATACGTCTCAAGGATCTCATCTGATATCCAGGTCTCCTCCCGATCCGCACATGCATGAATGACCTGGTCGAAGGCAAGATCGGTAGTTACCGAGTACAGGCTTGAGCGGATTACCTTCCGCAAACTCTTTGAAAGATGCACCTTGTCAAGAGGCAGGATTGCTCGAGGATCAGGTGCGTACCAGTAGATGGCGTCATCCTCATCGGGATGGGCCATCGGAAAAATGCCCTGGCTGTACGCTGCCAGAACCAGGTCTGGACTCAAAGCCTCACGACGCATCGAATAACGGTGGTCTGTATCTTGAACTGCGAACTTAGTTTGAGGTCGACGTGACGAATATCAACAATGCGCAGCGGTTCCGTACTCGAATCGGAGACGAGGAGCTTGAGATCATTGTAGAGGATGATCGGGTCCTGGTCAACGGCGCCGAACGCACGGTTTCATTTGAAGAAGTATCCCCCGGCCGCTTCAGCCTCCTTCTGGATGGAAAGAGTCATGTGGTCACTCTGGAATCGGAGGAATCAGATTCGTTGGGACTCGTTATTGACGGCCATCATCTCGACGTCCAGGTTCGTGATGAAAGAACTATGTTGATGGATGAACTGGCCCGTTCTCAGCCCGTGAAGGAAGGAGCGCAGGAAATTCGCGCCCCGATGCCCGGCCTGGTCGTTCGAATTCTGGTAAAGGAAGGAGACGAGGTCGTGGCGGGCGATGGTGTGATTGTGCTCGAGGCGATGAAAATGGAGAATGAACTGAAGGCGGACGCGCCGGGTCGTATCAAGACGATACATGTGGCCCCGGAAGAAGCTGTGACAAAGAATGCGTTGTTGATGGAATTTGAGGCTAACGGTGTTCGTTAGAACGCGGGCTGTCGACGAGAGATTGCACTGCGAACGGTGATCGATCCGATACGTATCCCTCCATCTAAACTCACCTTCAGCCCGCAGATCCAGACGTCTCGCCCCCCTTTCGACATCATCCGGCAAGTATTCTCCTCCTGATTCCATTATCCCGACGATCCGTCCACGGTCTGTGAAAGTGCTTGTTACGGGAGCTACCGGAATGGTAGGCTCCGAGCTCACCCGACAACTTCTGGATGAGGGCGCACACGTCCGAATCTTGCGCCGCGAGACATCTTCCTTTTCTCTGCTTGGAGATGTTTCTGACCACGTGGAGCATGCAATCGGAGATGTTCGCGATTTCGAATCGGTTCTTCGCGCGATGGACGGAATAGGGCATGTCTACCATACTGCCGGATTCCTCGGCTTCGGTGGCAAGTCTGATCTGCCTCTGCTTCGTGCCATTAATGTCGAAGGCACGGCCAATGTAGCAGACGCTGCGCTGGAAGCCGGTGTCCTTCGCCTCGTGCAAACGTCGAGCATGGCGGCGTTTGGAAGAACTGATCGTCCGGGTGAAATCATCGACGAAAAGACTACGTGGACTGCCTCGAAACAGAACTCCCTGTACGCTGAATCAAAATATCAGGCAGAACTGGAGGTACACCGCGCGATAGCGGAAGGTCTTGATGCGGTGATCGTCAATCCGGCACTCATCTTCGGGATGGGGAAGCCCGGAGAAAACACGAGAGAGATCGTGGAGAAGGTGAAAAGCGGACGCTTTCCGGGGATTCCAGCCGGAGGGACGAACGTTGTGGACGT
>CBFGXY010000333.1:0-2469 GCA_965652945.1 uncultured bacterium | reverse complement strand
ATTACACCGGAGAAGAGAGCATTCCGCTGGCCGCTGACCCCATTGTCAAGTACCTGACGGGCGATCAGAAACAGGACCTCCTAAAGCAATTAAGGGAGGAGATGATGGAGGCGGCCGAGAACCTCCACTTTGAGCGCGCGGCCGAGCTACGCGACAGTATCAAGCAGATCGAGAAAGACCTGAACTGATCAACTGACAGGCTTCAGTGTGGATCGAAGCACCCGTTCGTCTTCGAAACGAATGAAATGGTCCACTCGCGTTATAAGCTCTGTCGCCCCGCATGGGACCTTGATTAATCGGGAGACCAACCTCCGTCGGACGAACCTTTTCAGCTCTTCGTATTTTAAGTTGGAAGAACTTCCGGTCACTCGCACGCCATGGAACGTGTAGATCCGCTCATAATGAAGGCGCAACATTATCTGCGTAGCGCTGCGGTTCTTCTGGAGTTGGAAGACTACGAAGGCACGGTCTCGCGCTCCTATTTTGCGATGCTTTTTGCCGTCCAGGCCGCGCTTATCGTGCATACAGGTTCGCTTCCATCCCGCCTATCTATACGGGCGGCGTTCTCAGAGAGATTTATCGATACTGGCCGGCTTCCCTATCGAGCTGCCGAGGCTCTTCAACGCGCAGCGGATCTCCAGGAAGTGGCGGACTATGCGCAAGACTTCGTCGTACGTGAGGAGGTCGCGGCAAGAACCTTGCAAGAGGCAGAGGCGTTTATCAACAGTCTCGCACGGCTCGCGGTGGAGTACGCGTGAAAAAACCGCACTACCGCACGACATTTTTGATTGCCGTGCGAATCAACTTATCTTAACAGGATTAAGAACTGTCAATAGCGCCCGTCGCGACTAGTCATGAAGAAAGACATTCATCCCGAATATAAGCCGGTAAACGTAGTACTTGCTGACGGTACCGAGGTCAAGATGCGTTCTACCATGAGTGCTGAAACGTACCAGTCGGACGTCGACTCGACCAACCATCCGTTTTATACCGGACGTCGTCAGTATGTTGACACCGCCGGCCGCGTCGAGAAGTTCATGCGCCGCTACGGCAAGAAGTAACTCGTTTTCGGACGTATAGAAGGGTGGGCTCCGGTCTGGAGGCCACCCTTTTCTGTTGGATCAACTTTTTGTCGTCTCACCACAGGCAGACACCGGATGAACCGCATTTTCGTTATAGAGGATGAAGCGATCATGCGGGATCTGCTGACCATGTTGCTCGATCGGACGCCCGATCTTATGGTAGCAGGAAGCGCCGCCACGGGAAAAGAAGCCCTTGAGGTCTGGTCCTCCGAAGACGTCGACCTCACTTTACTCGACCTGACGCTCCCGGATATTTCGGGGCTTGACGTCTTACAAGAATTCAGAAGGCGCGCACCCGACTGCAGAGTTCTCATCCTCTCCGGCGACCACCGGTCGGAGGCCCGCGAAAGTGCCAGACTGGCAGGTGCAGCGGGATTCATACTGAAGGGCGACCCAGCAGATATCATCAAGGGAATCAGAGACGCACTGGAGGATAAGCCACCCTCCAGCCGACCGGTTGCGCATTGACGGTACGTCCGCGGCTTTAAGGAAGAGCGCACGTGCCAACCACCCGAAGCAACCTACCTGCTTCCCCCAATTCTTCAGCCGCTTGATGGAATCCCGCTTCCGCCGCCGCCGCCGCCGAGATCCAATCAGTTGGCCGAGCATCTTTATTCTCACAGCCTCCGAAATATGGGATCCTCTCACTGAACGGCTATCTTTGGTACACCGTTCAATCATTGAGAGTACCACCCATGTCAAATTTCAGCGCCGCCGACCTGATCATCAAGAAACGGGACGGACTCCGTCTCGAAGATAAGGAGATCGATTGGCTTGTCCGGGGATACACCTCCGGCGAGATTGCCGACTATCAGATGAGCGCTTTCCTGATGGCGGGTTTCCTAAACGGTCTGGATGCCGATGAGACCTACGCTCTCACGCATAGCATGCTACATTCAGGCACGGTGGTGGATTTGAGCATGGTGCAGGGCAAGAAAGTCGACAAGCACTCAACGGGCGGGGTGGGCGACAAAATCTCTATCGTGCTGGCGCCCATCGTCGCCGCCTGTGGCGTGCCTGTGCCGATGATATCCGGTCGTGGTCTCGGGCATACCGGTGGTACGCTCGACAAACTCGAAGCCATACCGGGGTTCAACGTGAACCTCTCGACCGAAGAGTACCGAGAAGTGCTTTCAGAAATCGGTCTGGTTATGATCGGGCAGACCGACGACATCGCCCCAGCTGATCGAGGACTCTACGCCTTGCGCGACGTTACAGGTACGGTTGAGCACATCCCGTACATCGCCTCCTCGATCATGAGTAAGAAGCTCGCGGAAGGCATCGACGCGCTTGTGCTGGATGTCAAGTGCGGACGTGGTGCGTTCATGAAGTCGGAAACCGATGCGCGTCGCCTGGCAGAGACGCTGGTGGGAATCGGCGAGGCCTT
>CBFGXY010000332.1:0-2481 GCA_965652945.1 uncultured bacterium | reverse complement strand
GGAGTCATCGTATCACTACGTGGAGTCATCGTATCACTACGTGGAGTCATCGTATCACTACGTGGAGTCATCGTATGACTACGTGAAGTCATCGTATCACTACGTGAAGTCATCGTATCACTATGTGAAGTCATCGGATGACGGCACGCACCCTGTCCGAGAAACCGTACCTTCGACTCTGAGACTGATATTCCTGACGCAGGAGCGCTATGACGAAGGTAACTCCACCTGCGGTGACGGTGCTGGCCGAGGGCGCCGAGTACACTGCCAAACAGATGAGGGCAAGTGCGGGCGATCTGCTGCCTGATCACGTTGCCTCACTCGAATCTATTTTGTTCGTACACGAAGGTGAGTGCATCCTCCACATCCACGATGACGATGTGACGCTCAAACCGGGGATGGCCTATGCGATTCCGCCCGAGACGCGCCACCAGATCCGCGCGGTGACCGACTTCAGAGGCATCCACATCATGCCGAAGTCGATCCGATTTAAATATTTTTAAATGAGGGATTGGAGGCTCGTTTGACGTCCACAAACCGGCGCGCAAAAGACTTCTTCCGCAAGACCTTCTTCGCCATCGCAAGAAATGGTACGGTCTGCTCACGACTCCCAGCTTAAGGCGGCCGGGGAACTGGTCAGGTGAGTAGCACCCTCCGTTGTTGTAGAGCACTCCCGGAGTGAGGATACCGTCACCTCGGGGCTACTTCCGCTCGGCTTCGCTCTTTGCAGGGGCCGGCAGGCACCCCGAGAAAACGTACCCCAGCATGATGTCAGGGCCGAAGTTTTAGACCAGGGGAGATCGCTAAGGTGATACCGTGGATGTGTTAATGGATGGACGCCAGGTCGCTACCGATTAGTAGCGTCCGTTCAACCCCGCGGTTCGACCTGCACGTTATACTCCAGCATCTCTACGATCAGTCCGTCGCGGACGACGTATTTCTGAGCCCATTCGTTGTGGAAGTGTCCGCCAGTCTTGCGCACCGTCCCGGTCTCGCTTCCGAAGATGACCACCGTCTCGCCCTCCACGATATACTCGTCGGTATTGAAAGCCGACATGTCGAGGCGCTGGAGAATCCCCTCGAAAAACTTTCTTACGGCGTCCGTTCCTCCGAAAGTCGCCTTCGTCGTTCGCGGATTGGCGCCGATGTAGGTCCAGCGGGATTCAGGGTGGACGGTTTCGAGGAGCCCGTCGATGTCGCCGCGCCCGAAGGCAGCAAACATACGCTCGACGACGCTGCGGGGGTCGGTGGAATCAGCCATGGTTTGTAAAGGATGTGACCGGGGTTTGTAAATACAATAACCCTCCACCACTGCGTAGCTCAACGGCTATTGTGTAACGAAGCTGCTCGTCTGTAGATGTCGATAAAGAAGGCGCGCGTTCGACTACGGTAAAAGATCTATTTCACGCTAAAAGGGAGACGTGTTATGAAGCAGAAAATCATCCCTCATTTGTGGATGGACGATCAGGCGGAGGAAGCCGCATCATTTTATACATCGCTTTTTCCGGATTCCGGCATACGTACCGTTACCCGATTCCAGGAAGCCGGATCGGAGATCCACGGGAAGCCTCCAGGATCGGTCCAGGCCGTCGAGTTCGACCTCAGCGGATACCAGATGGTGATCATCAACGGCGGCCCGATGTTCGAGATCACTCCGGCAATCTCGCTCTTTGTGACCTGCGAGAGTCGGGAAGAAATCGACCAACTATGGGAGCGGCTCCTCGACGGTGGTCAGGCGATGATGCCAATCAGCGACGATTATGCCTGGAGTCAGCGCTACGGATGGCTGCAGGACCGCTTCGGCCTCACCTGGCAGCTATCGCAAGGACGGATCGAGGACGTCGGCCAGAAGATCGCGCCCTCATTCCTGTTCGTGGGCGAGCAGTTCGGCCGGGCTGAGGAGGCGCTGAACCTTTACACGTCGGTATTCGAGAACACGCACGTCGACGGCATCCTTCGCTACGAGGCCGGCGAGCCCGGGCCGGAGGGTACGGTCAAGCACGCTCAGTTCGTGCTCGACGGTCAGGTACTGATGGTGATGGATGGCCCGGGTGAGCACCCGTTCACCTTCACCGAAGGCGTCTCGCTGCTGGTCCCCTGCCGCTCGCAGGAAGAGGTCGACCGATTCTGGGATGCACTTTCGCAGGGCGGCGACCCCGAGGCGCAGCAGTGCGGCTGGCTCAAGGACCGCTTCGGTGTCTCGTGGCAGATCGTGCCCGAACGCATGCTCGAGATGCTGAAAGACTCCGATATCGAGCGCGTTGAACGAGTGACAGCTTCGTACCTGCAGATGAAAAAACTCGACCTCGCCGAACTGGAGCGAGTCTATCAGGAGGCGGAGAAGCGTCCGAGGGCAGAGGCATGAGGAAGATTATCTACGCGCTCGGCACATCGCTCGACGCGTACATCGAGGATGCAGATGGCCGCCTCGACTGGTCGGTGCCCAGCGAGGAGCTCCACCAGCACTTCAACAATCAGTAT
>CBFGXY010000331.1:0-2495 GCA_965652945.1 uncultured bacterium | reverse complement strand
AACACACCGAAGAGGATGATCAGTATATTTCCCCCACGGCGATCAGTCTGACCGGATAATATGGTAACAGCGATCGACACGACGAAAACCGAGGCAATCAGAAGATGCGTTAAGGCGAGAGCCAAGTGATCATGAGCTACGACCAGAACAAATGCTGCAAGTCCGACTCCGACTACGAAGCGGTTGAAACGAGACTGAAGACAGATTTGATAGAACTCCATAAAAGCAATGGAGCCTACGGCGATCAATAGCAGCGTCAAGGCCCATGGAGCGAGGTGTACGATGATGACATAGACCGCCGGGATAAGCGCAGCTGCCGTATAGAGACGCCGGAGATCGAAGTGTCGTGTACGTGCTGGTGGGGTGGTCACGGATATCGAGCGGGTGATCGCTTCGGTGCTGGGTGGATGTCCCACAAGGGTTACGAAGACACGGTGCTCAGCACTCGGCCAAAGCGGCGCTCCCGTCTTTGATATTCGATCAGCGCCAGCAGGAACTCCCGTCGCCGAAAATCCGGCCATAAGGTGGGCGTGAAGCACAACTCAGTGTAGGCCAGTTGCCACAGGAGAAAGTTGCTGATCCTGGTTTCTCCACTCGTCCGAATCAGTAAGTCCGGGTCCTGGAGTGGGTGTGTGTAGAGGTATTGCTGGATCGTGGGTTCATCGATAAGGGTCGGTTGTAGCGTTCCCGTCTGAACGTCCTCGACCAGATTTTTCACTGCGTCGACGATTTCTGCTCGTCCTCCATAGCTGAGGGCGACCGTCAGGATCAGTTTATCGAGGTGCGCCGTTTCTTTTTCGGTCGTGTGTACCCAGTGTTGGGCCGATGGGGGAAGCAGTTCGTGGCGGCCGATAGCGCGGAAGCAAACACCTTGCTCAATCAAACTGGCCCGTTCCGTAGAAAGGTAATGCTCCAACAGCCCCATGAGGGCGCTGATTTCTTGCGTCGGACGGTTCCAGTTTTCTTGCGAAAACGCATAGATGGTCAGGGCATGGATGCCGAGTTCCAGGCAAAGGGTAATCATCTCTCTGACGGAATTGATGCCTTCGCGATGCCCTGCAATACGAGGGAGACCACGGAGTTCCGCCCACCGGCCGTTGCCGTCCATGATGACCGCGACATGTTTCGGGAGCAGTTCCGGCTCCAATTTGGCGGTCAATTCGCTCTCGGATAAGTGATCGAAACTTGAAGTCTGGTGATGTGTCATACGAGCCTAGAACGCGTTCCTCCATGTCCAGCGTTAGGAGGAGAGAAGTGGAGAAAGTCTACTGTCGGGGGTGTGGAATGTCAAACGATAACTGGGAAAGACTTCTACAACCCGCTCACTGAGGAATCATCGCATTGCGGCGGCGGAAATGAATGGGCTATACTCGCCCATCAGCCGATAGAGACGAGGAGGCAATGCTATGCTCGAGCCGGTTCAACTAACCAAATTCGGTGTCACCGAACTCGAAGCCCAGCATGCGCTCGATCGGCTGAACGTAAGGGATGTTGATTATGCGGATCTCTACTTCGAGTCCCGTACATCGGAATCGGTTTCGATGGAGGAAGGTATCGTTAAACGTGCTGCGAAGAGTGTGTCTCAAGGGGTCGGGGTCCGTGCGACCGCCGGCGAAAAAACAGGGTTTGCCTACTCGGATGAATTAACGAAGAAGGATCTGGAGATTGCGGCCGATACGGCGCGCTACATCGCCAATTCCCCAAGGGAGGATTCCCCCGTTCCGGTGCCCACTCAGCGCAGGCCGACCAGAGATCTGTACCCGATCGAACGGGCGAAGGCCGAGGTGGCGACGGCCGATCGAGTGGCATTGTTGAATGAAATCGATGCCGAAGCCCGGCGGTACGATCCCCGCATTAAGAATGTGATGGCTTCTTTTAATACTGAATACAAAGTGGTGGCTGTTGCGACCTCTGATGGGACGCTGGTCGGCGACATTCAACCGTTGTCCCGTCTGCAGATCACCTGTATGGCCGAGGACCGTGACAATCGACAGATTGGAAGCTTCGGTGGAGGAGGTCGAGTTGGATTCGAGTACTACCGCGAGGACGATCGACACTTGAGCTACGCGCGGGAAGCCGCGAGAGAAGCGATCCTTAACTTGTCCGCGGTGGATGCTCCGGCCGGGGTGATGCCCGTTGTGTTGGCCGGCGGATGGCCCGGTATCCTGTTGCATGAAGCGATCGGACATGGATTGGAAGCCGACTTCAACCGAAAAAGAACATCGGCTTTCTCGAATCTAATCGGGAAACGCGTGGCGTCGGACGTCTGTACGATCGTTGATGATGGAACCCTTCCGTTTCGCCGCGGCTCGTTGAATATGGATGATGAGGGTACGCCGACCAGCTGCACCATGCTCATCGAGAAGGGCATCCTCCGCCGCTATATCACAGATAAGCTCAATGCCCGCCTCATGGGGATTCCCCTGACCGGCAACGGCCGGCGGGAGAATTATCAAAGCGTGGTGCTTCCTCGAATGACGAATACCTTCATGCTG
>CBFGXY010000330.1:0-2507 GCA_965652945.1 uncultured bacterium | reverse complement strand
GTAAAGGTCAGGTCCGTGCTGCCATCTATCGAGATTTCGTTGTCATCATACAGATAGATCAGCTTTCCGAGACCCAGATGCCCCGCAAGTGACGCCGCTTCGTGGGTGATCCCTTCCATCAAATCCCCATCCGAAACGATCGCATAGGTGTAGTGGTCTACAATAGGATAGCCCTCTCTGTTAAAGCGCTGCGCCAGCATTCTTTCACCGATGGCCGATCCCACCCCGTTGGCAAATCCCTGACCCAGCGGTCCGGTTGTCGTAGAAACTCCCGGCGTCATAAAGTGCTCGGGATGGCCGGGCGTACGGCTTCCCCACTGGCGGAAGTTCTTCAGCTCCTCCATGGGTAGATCGTATCCCGTAAGATGCAGCAGGGCGTAGAGAAGCATCGATCCATGGCCGGCAGACAATATGAAGCGGTCGCGGTCGTGCCAGTCGGGATTTGCCGGATTATGACGCAGGAACTCCTGCCACAGCACGTACGCCATGGGTGCAGCGCCCATCGGCATGCCGGGATGTCCACTCTTCGCCTTCTCTACCGCGTCGACGGCAAGAAAGCGGATGGTGTTGATCGACTTCTGGTCGAGATTCTGGGAAGAAAGGGATTCGGTCTTGGAAGCCATGAACTTAGGTAGATGGGAATTAGAAAGGGTCCGGCAGAACTCTCTACCGGACCCGTAGAAAGGCGGTGGGTCGTGCGGGCCGATTGGCTCAGCCGGCAGCTTCCTCTATCAACTGCCCGATACAGGCCGGCGAGCGTGATGTCGGTCCCACGAATCGACCATTGATGAGCACGGCCGGAACGCCCGTCAATCCAATATCACTGGCGATCCTTCTCTGTTCCATGGTCGAGGTCCGATAGACGCCCCGATCGATTCGCTGAGAAAGCTGCTCAGGATCCATCCCGATTTCCTCGGCAATCGACTGCAGTTGACGCATACTGAGTCCGCCCTGCTGCTGCCGCTCAAACTGGGCCTCGAGCATTTCATCAAACTTGCCCTCCTGCATTGCTGCATACAGGGCATCGATCTGATCGAGTGAGTACGGCCAGAGCGCGACCGGTTTGTAAACGAAGTGAGCCCGGTCTCCATACTCATCGATCACACTGTTCATAATAGAGTGCATCGTTTTGCAGTGGGGGCAATTCGGATCAAAAAACTCGATAACGGTAACATCGGCATCCGGATTACCGAGGTAGGGATCCTGAAGTCCCATAATCTCCTGATAATCGATGGTCGGGCGGGACGTGTCGTAACCGCAGACCGCTGCCTGCGGACTCTGAACCCCAGGGTTTACTCCGGAAGCTGCGGTAGCAGCCGGCTCAGCGCCGCCCCCCGTGTTGTCCAGCGATCTGAAGTAAATGAAGTCCGCTCCGACGAGTACCACAAGGGCAACGGCCAGCACGCCTATAAAACGATAATCCTTCATGCGAACAAAAGCAGGTTGAGGTCTGGTTTCAGTAGCTGACTGACGGGAGCGCTGAAAAGCTATTCCCTGTACGATCGTGATTAACAGAACAATGCCGGCCGACGTCAAGCACAGCGCACACAACTCGTTGATGACGAAGAACTGATAATAGACCAGATAGAGCGTATAGAGAAATCCTCCCGCCACAAGAATCGGCCGAAGACGTCTCGACCATTGCAGCAAGGCCCCCTTCCCTACCAGCATCACCGCGCTGAAGAACGCAACGCCTGCGTAGAAAAACAGTCCCCACACCGTATTCGAAACACCAAGGAACGTTCCGGCACTGCTGTCGAGAACGGCTCCGCAGTTGAACGTGTCGCCTGCCGATCCGGGCGCAAGAAAGCCCATACATCCTTGATCGAAGCCACGACCTTGTTGGATGGCAAGATGGACGACGACCAGCACGCCGATAAGGGCGAGTACAAATAAGATGCGGTCGTAGGATCGGCCGTTTGATGTCTTTGGCATGATGTGATGGTATTCGAGACGGAGTGAATGTACCGTAATCTAAATAATCACCTGCTATAATCGTACATCCACGTGATCGATGGATTTTTGGCCCGTCCTATACGTAGGTTCGGCGATGATATGACCTGAGAGGAGCAAACAGCGACCATCTTGCCCGATCTTTCCTTTTTAGGCGACCCCAATGTACAGCGCGCGATCACCACGATCGTGGTCATCCTGCTGATCGTCGTTTTCAAACGCGTCGTTCAGCATCTGGCTCGCGTGTATGTGACGGACCGCGTGCGAGAATATCGGACGTCAAAATTCGTCGGACGCGTTGCAGCCCTGGCCTCGATCGTCGCCGTGATCGTAATCTGGACGCCGCAGCAGGCAGACCTGCTGACGCTCCTTACGGTGATTGGAGCCGGCCTTGCGATTGCAACCAGGGAGGCACTACTGAGCTCTCTCGGATGGTTTCATCTCCTTGTCCGCGCCACCTATAAACAGGGCGACCGGATCGAGATCAATGATGTCCGCGGTGATGTCGTCGATGTTCGTTTTCTTCATACGACACTGATGGAGATCGGCGGATG
>CBFGXY010000329.1:0-2509 GCA_965652945.1 uncultured bacterium | reverse complement strand
AGCGCTGCGCCTACAACGGGCGGTTTCCATCCGACGACTTCCGCGCCTACCGGATTCTCGAGGAAACGAAATCCCGCCTGGCCCTGCTTCTGCACCTGGGCGTCCGCTCGGGGCGCGGAAATCAATACCAGTGTGCAGAGAATGAGGATATTGATTGATGTTCGCATAGCAGTTTCCTCACGCATTAGCGCACGATGACGAACTTGACGAAGTGATCAGGCAGCGGATTGCCGTCGACATCTCGGGCGTCGTGCACCGCAAGGATATAGATGCCACTGGCGACGTACTGATTGGCGTCGTTCAGCTGCTGCCACTCTTCGTCGGCCGTGCCGATATGATGGATGCGGGTGACGAGGTCTCCCCCCTCGGTGTAAACCGAAAGCGTCGCTTCGTAGGGCAGGTTGGCGAAGAGGATCTTATTGGGACTGCCCGGAAACGCCAACTCACCGGCGGCCTGCGTGGCCGGATTGGGAACCACGCGCACCTGATCGCTGGCCGCGAGCCCTGCCTCGAACGGAATGGCTGGCATGCGCGTCATATTTGCAAATCGGGAGCTCTCGAGTCGCTGGCCCGGATTGATTCCGAATGTATTCTGACTCCCGTCGTCGACCGCCGTAACGGCGTAGTAATAGGAGACCCCGCGATCGACGGTCTTATCCTGCCAGGTTGTCTCATTGGGATTCGTGGTCTCGTAGACCATTTCCCACTTCTCTCCCGTGTGACCATCCGCCGGATCATTGACCATCGCTGCCCCCCGCTTCCGATAGACTCGCCAGGCTGCAAAGTCATTTACTCCCGTATGCGGGTCGAGCCAGTAGCGCTCTTCAGGATACGACCAGGTGACCTCGTTATAGCCGGGACCGGACTCCACGGAGACGTCGGGCGGAGGCGGAGGAGCAGGAACGTTCATGTCATTATCCCATGCCCAGTAGGCGCGGTCGAGGACATGAAACAGTGAGTCCCGCCCCATCTCGATGAACACGCGCTTTTCCTGATCACTGATTTCGCCATTGAACCAGGCTCGGCCAAGGCTGTCGGCCACTTCTAGGCCTACATCACCCACACCGATTGCGTAAACCACGGTGAACGAGTCAGCCTGCACGAGACTGCCGTCATCATTTCGCTGCATGTGAAGCGAATACGGTCCCACGGCAAGTCCACGAATCGAGCCTTTCTGCGACACGGAGGCTGGTCCGGGCCAGGGGTTGTTGGCTCCGATCCAATGATCGCGCATATTGAAGTTACCGTCGTTACCCCACATCTGGTTGGGGATAGCGCCGCGGGGTGCGGCAATCGGCTGCGAAGGATCGTCCGACTTGTCGTGTGCACTGCGATCTGCATGCAGAATTGTAAAGCCCGGAATCTGCGTAGCGGTGAGGCTTCCATTGACCCGGTTCGGGCTGCCGGCCGTATCGGTGGATTCCCGTTCCCCGCCATCGGGCGTTTTCACGCGGTAGGGGGTCTGTGCGGGATTCGTATCGTCCCAGAAGTAAGCGATGGTCAGGTCTGTGCGCGGGCGGTTATTTACGAGCAGACTTGGCCGGCGGAAGAAATCTTCCTTCGAGTCCTCACTTTCGAAAAGGAAGTATCCCCATGAATTGAACTCTCCACCCTTGGTGGGGCCGAATCCCATCGAGTATGTCCACCACAGATCCAGTGTCTGATTGGCCAGGAACATGTCTCGGGTCGGAGCACCGTCGATTTCTCGAGGCAGGAAGCGTTCACCCGTAAACTTCCGTGTCTCTTTCCAGATGATGTAATCCTGATGATTGGGATTGGCGTTGGCATAGATTTCAACGCGCGTACGAATACCACCGTATCCTGTATCGGGGTTTCGAATGACATCTTCGAAGACGCCGTAATAGTCGGCAGGAAGATCGGGGTCGACGTCCCACTGAAATGGCGGGGTCGTGAGGATTCCGTCGACATAGACTTCCGGCGGGCGATAGCGGCGCCGCTCCCAGGACCAGTCGGTAGATGCACCATGAATGCGCCAGACGCGTTCGTGCCGCTCTCCGTGGTGGTCGACATATCCCTCATCGTCGAGGTTGAGGAAGTTCCAGATCTGGAAGAGCATATTGCCGTACCAGCGGTCGGCGGGATAGAAAAACGGCTCACTGTTCTGATGTCGTGAGACAAGGTTCCACGACGGCTGATTGGACATACCGCCGTCACCCATCGCTGTCGACAACGAGAAATTGATTTTGTTGACGTTGATGGTGAAGGGCTTGCTGGCGAGTGTATCACGCTGCGCCCGGGCATCGCCGACTGTGACCATCATCATCAGGAGGGCAACGGCAACTACCCCCGATGTTCTGAGGAAGCGCATGGGACTGTTCGAGAATAGATTGAAGCTCGTCATAGGAATCTTACCAGACATCAGAAGATGAAACGGGCACCGATGACGAAACGTCGGGGGTTCAGGAATATGGGCGCCTCATACCAGCCGGTCTCGATGTGCTCTTTATCCCACTCTCCCCACTTGTCATCTCCGCGCCGTTCTTCTGCC
>CBFGXY010000328.1:0-2510 GCA_965652945.1 uncultured bacterium | reverse complement strand
GTAGCGTTCGGGATCCGGCACCTCTTTCAGCAGCACGCGGGCCCCCGAACCCGTTTTGGAGAGTTGTTCCAGATACAGGCGTGTATCCTCTGCGATGTCTTCCGAGAGAATGTTGTCACCAAGAATGACCAGGAACGGATCGTCTGCCGTAAAATTCCGGCACAGTCCGATCGCCTGTGCGATGCCCCCGGGCTCGTCCTGAACCCGGAAAGTGAGGTCGAGCCCGAAGCGCCGGCCACTTCCCAGAAGATTTACGACGTCGCCCATGTGTTCGGGGCTTGTCACAACGGCTACTTCCTCGATCCCCGCACGTTTCATGCGGATCAGAGGATGATATATCATCGGGTAACGTCCCACCGGCAGCAGGTGTTTGTTGGTGACGCGGCTGAGCGGGTACAGCCGGCTGCCCGTTCCACCCGCGAGGATAACTCCTTTAAGTCGCACGAAACTGAGAGGTATGATGAGGTTTGATCAGGAAACGATGGGTCGGCAGCGGAGATTGGCCGAGGACACGCATCGTACTCAACGCTGAAGATACTGCCGGTTGTAATAGCTGCGGTACGACTCATCCATAACCGAGGAGAGCCATGCCTCGTTCTGCAGGTACCAGTCTACCGTCAATTTCAGGCCTTCCTCGAGGCTATACTGTGGTTTCCACCCGATTTCTTCTCGGATCCGCGTCGGATCCATGGCATACCGGAAATCGTGCCCCGGCCGATCCTTCACAAATGTGATTAACGCCCGCGACGTACCGTCCGGCCTGCCCAGCCGAGCATCCACAATGTCAAGGATCTGACGCACGAGGTCGATATTCTGGCGTTCGGCATCTCCCCCGATCACATAAGTGCCGAATTTTTCGCCCCGGTGTAATACAAGATCGATCGCATCGCAATGGTCATCCACATAGAGCCAGTCGCGGACGTTGTCGCCACGTCCATATACTGGGACGGCTTCTCCGGCAACCGCTCGCGAGATTACCAGTGGAATCAGTTTCTCGGGGAATTGGTACGGACCGTAGTTGTTCGAACAGTTGGTAATGATGACCGGCAGACCGTACGTGTGTCCGTATGCGCGTACGAGATGGTCGGACGCTGCCTTCGAAGCGGAGTAAGGAGACCGCGGGTCGTAGGGTGTCGATTCGGTAAAGAAGCCGTCCGTCCCGAGTGATCCGAAGACCTCGTCCGTTGAGACGTGCACGAACCGGCCGGCTCTATCCCCGGTCCAGTGGGCGCGCGCGGCCTCGAGCAGTACGGCCGTTCCATCCACGTTTGTCCTCACGAACTCGAGTGGTGCCATGATCGACCGGTCGACGTGGCTCTCCGCAGCAAAATGAATCACGGAGTCGATTCCATATTCATCGAACAGGCGACTCACCAGGGTCGCATCGACGATGTCGCCTTCCACAAACACATAGTTCGGTTCATTCTCGATCTCGCGCAAGTTCAGAAGGTTGCCCGCATAGGTTAGCTTGTCGAGATTGATGAATCGAACTCGGGGATGTCTCCGGACCATCCTTAGAAGAAAGTTCGATCCGATGAAACCGGCGCCGCCGGTCACGAGAACGTGTTTTGGATCGTGCATAAAACGAATGCGCCCGCCCGGGGCTGTCAACATTTGGTAGTGACGGAACCTAAGGAATAGGCTACTCTAAACGTAATCAATCGCATCTGAATTCTCGTCGTGGACCAATGGTCTCGCGGCGTAACTCTACCTCAGCACATGGAAATAACCACCGATACCGGCAAGGAAACGAAGCGTCTCTACTTGATCGATGCGATGGCGCTGGCCTACCGTTCGCATTTCATCTTCATCAGCCGTCCGCTCATCAATTCACGGGGACAGAACACGTCGGCCGCCTATGGCTTCACGAACTCTCTACTAAAACTGATCGAAGAGCACGGCATGGAGCATATGGCGGTGGTCTTCGATGCTGAGGACGGCGAAGGCACTTTTCGCGATGAGATATATGATGCGTACAAGGCAAATCGCGATCCGATGCCGGAAGATTTGAGGGACAATCTTCCGTACATCAAACAAATAGTGCAGGCCTTCGATATCCCGGTCATCGTTCGCTCAGGAGTCGAGGCGGATGACGTCATCGGCACGCTGGCTCGACAGGCGGAAGCCGAAGGAGCGGAGGTCGTCATCGTTTCGCCCGACAAGGATTTCCAGCAGCTGATTTCCGAACGGGTCTCAATTTTTCGACCGGCGCACCGCGGTGAAGAGTTCGATCCGATCACGATCGAGGCGTTTCGTGAGAAGTTTGGGGTTGAGCCGGCACAGTTCATCGATATCCTGGCGTTGATGGGGGATACGAGCGACAATGTGCCGGGGGTGCGAGGGATCGGAGAAAAAACCGCGATGAAACTGATCCAGGAGTATGGATCGGTCGAGGCATTGCTCGAGAACGTGGATGAGGTCAAGGGAAAACGTGCCCGGGAAGGCCTTCAGCAACATGCCGAGGATGCCCGGCTTTCGAAACAGCTCGTCACAATCAAGACGGACTGTGA
>CBFGXY010000327.1:0-2544 GCA_965652945.1 uncultured bacterium | reverse complement strand
TTCGTCACCTCGTGATTCGGATTGGGCAGAGGACGGGAGAGTGGATGGTGAACCTCGTCACCAACGGCTACAATGCCGAGCGTATGAAGGTCGTAGCAGAAATGCTGCGAACGCGGTATCCCGAAGTGACAACCTTTGTCAATACGATCAATACGGGCCTGGCCCAGACGTCGTACGGCGAAGATATGCATGTCGTGTTCGGCTCGGGCGTCATCCACGACGAGATCGGCGGATTTCGGTTCGAGATCGCACCCAATGCATTCTTTCAGACCAACACGTCTCAGGCAGAGCGACTATATGCTTTTGCGAAAGAGTTTGCCGAGATCAGTCCCGATGATCTCGTGTACGATCTCTACTGCGGAGCCGGAACGATCTCGATTTATTTAGCCGCTCAGGCCAGGCATGTGGTTGGCGTCGAACTCGTCGAAGAAGCCGTTGAAAACGCCCGCATGAACGCGCAGGCGAATAATATTGACAACTGCACATTCATCGCAGGAGATATGCTGAAACTCTTCGATGATTCGTTTATCGAGGAACACGGCCGTCCCGATGTCCTCGTCGTGGATCCGCCGCGTGCGGGAATGCATCCCAAAGTTGTGCAGCGTATAGGCGAATTAAGGCCCGATCGATTCGTGTATGTGAGTTGCAATCCCCTTACACAAGCGCGGGACTTGAAGGATCTCCGGGATATCTATCGAATCGAAGCCGTACAGCCCGTCGATCTCTTTCCTCACACGCATCACATAGAGACAGTAGTTTCGCTTCGGCTATTGTAGTTGTCCCGAACGTACATCATCCACGGGCTTCGCCCCCATGGTCTTCCGTTCCTTCCGCAATATTTTTATGTGATGAGCAGCACTTGCGTGAACCTCTGCGCACTCCTGGCGAAAAGGTTGCACGTAAGTCGGACACAGGATTTTCCGGTCCTGTATGATGTTCAGGAGCAGAAGTATTGTTTCGAGTGTGTCGTGAAGCTTTGAAAGACTAAGGATCCGCCTCGAAATGCCGTCTGCGGTGTAAATGGCAGGGAGGAACCGTTCGAGCTTCAATGACGCATCGAGTAACGCCTGTTTTACATGGATATACTCCCTGGATGTCGGAATGCGCTGGCAGAGACGGACTACACACTCGTTTAGCTCGCGCGTCCGACCAATGAGTCGGATCGCCACGGCAAGCAAGGGTGTCAGTGGGTGGTATTCCTATAAACTCAATTCTGGGAGAACGTAACCAGTTGATCTGAAATATATGAAAAAGAGGACAACCCCCGGCAGAACTCGTCCGGTAGCGTTCGTAACCGGAGGCACAGGCTTCATCGGATCACATCTTGTCGAGAGGCTCATAGAACGTGGCTATGAAGTCAGGTGTCTTGTAAGGACGCACCCGCGGTGGCTCGATGGGCTTCCGATCGTACGTATTGATGGAGAGATTCAAGACTCTCCGGCAATGCGTCAGGCTCTGACCGGGTTAGACGTTGCCTATCATGTTGGTGGAATTACGCGCGCCACTGACTGGTCCGATTTTCAGAAAGCCAATATTGACACACCTCTCCTCCTGCTGGACCTCATCAGCGAGATGTCGCCCGACATCGACCGAGTGGTCGTGACAAGCTCGCTGGCTGCCGTCGGGGCGTGCGAAGGTGGTATCGCCGATGAATCATCGCCCCTGCGTCCTATTAGCGAGTATGGGAGGAGCAAGGCGCTGATGGAGGAAGCAATCCGTCGAAGGTCCTCGCGCGACGCTCTGCCGATCACCATCATCCGACCGCCGGCCGTATACGGTCCCCGCGAAGCAGATATCTTTACCTATTTCCAGTCGGTTAGTCGGGGCATCGCGCCGGTGGTAGGAAACGGAAGCAAGCCCGATATCACACTTGTACATGTGCGGGATCTTGTGGATGGCATGATCGCAGCAGCTGAGAGCGAGGCGGCGGCTGGAGAGACCTATTTCATCGGGACGGATCAGCCGCATTCATGGAATGAAGTCAAAGCCGCTACGACGAATGCCCTGGGACGAAAAGCCGTCACGGTACCCGTCCCGGCACCTCTGGTCCGCCCTGTTGGAGCCGTCGCCGAACTCGCCGGACGACTAACGGGCACGTATCCGCCACTGAATCGAGAGAAGGCCAGAGAGATCCGGTTCGCATGCAAAATGTGCTCATCGACCAAGGCATTGCGAGATTTTGGATACTCGTCTCGGGTAGGACTTACGCACGGCGTTGCAGAGACGATACAATGGTACAGGCAGCAGGGATGGCTATAGAGTATCACCGCATTTACGTGTGAAGGCCGTTTTGGTCTGAGCGCTGCGGCGAAGATTGCCTTTTGCCGCGAGAAGTACTTTCTCGGGCCTGAACTCCTTTACACCAAACACCTTACGGCGGGGCATCCTGGTAGCGCTTTCGGCACTCTCAGATGGAGAGGATTTGAAGGTGTGACGTCAGGGCTCTTAGACAGCATGAAATGGAATCATCCGGCATACCCCGGCGTAGGGTTGCGACTACCGATCCTCAGTCGAAATCGAATTTCTATTGCCGTGAGCGCCCTC
>CBFGXY010000326.1:0-2571 GCA_965652945.1 uncultured bacterium | reverse complement strand
AGATCATTACGGGCCTGATCCTGGGCCTCGTTTTTGGCGTCGTGGCCGCCGCGCTTGGATGGAGCGACCTCACGTCGAACTGGATCGCGCCCTTCGGCACCATTTTTATCAATTCGCTCAGACTGATTGCCGTCCCACTGATACTCGCTTCTCTGATCACGGGTGTGGCGTCGCTTTCCGATATCAAAAAGCTCTCGCGTATCGGCGGAAAAACGGTCGCGATTTATCTGGCGACGACCTTCATCTCTATTACGATCGGGTTAGTGGTGGTCAACGTGCTTCAACCGGGGGTCACCGTTCCGGATCAGATGCGAGACCAACTCCAGGCCACATATCAGGATGAGGCGGGGTCGCCCGAACTGCTGGCCGAAGAGACGCGCGAACGCGGGCCTCTGCAACTCCTCGAGGATATCGTACCGAGCAACTTCTTCCAGTCTGTTGCCGACAACAGCAATATGCTGCAGGTCGTATTTCTGGCGCTGTTCATGGGAATCGGACTGTTGATGATCCCAAAGGAGAAGGCACAGCCGGTGCTCGATGTTGTCGACGGTCTCAATGCGCTGGTGATCAAGTTGGTCGAGATCATCATGCTGGTCGCACCAATCGGTGTTTTTGCGCTGATGGCTGACACCATCACGTCCATTGCGCAGGATAACCTCTCGCAGGTGTTCGAATTAATTATGGCCCTCGGCTATTACATGATAGCCGTGCTGCTGGGTCTGGCAGTACACACCCTCATTGTGTATCCGTCGATGTTGAGGATTTTTGCGCCAAAGTCAGTGAAGGGCTTCTTTGCCGGAATTGCTCCGGCACAGTTGGTCGCCTTTTCGACCTCCTCGAGCGGTGCTACATTGCCCGTCACTATGGAGTGCGCGGAGAAGAATCTGGGCGTCTCGGAAGAGATATCGTCCTTCGTACTGCCGCTTGGCGCCACCGTCAACATGGATGGAACCGCACTCTACCAGGCCGTGGCTGCCGTTTTCATCGCTCAGGTCCTGGGTTTTGATCTTGGCCTCGTGGCGCAGCTTACCATCATTCTGACTGCGCTTCTGGCTTCAATTGGGACCGCCGCCGTTCCCAGTGCAGGAATCGTTATGCTGGTCATCATTCTGGAATCGGTGGGAGTACCGGGCACTGGAATTGCTCTGATTCTCGGAGTAGACCGGATTCTGGACATGGTTCGCACCGTCACGAACGTCACCGGCGATGTTACCGTGTCGGTGATTGTAGCGACGCAGGAAGGTGAACTCACTCTTCCTGACGGCAGTGGAGACGGGATGGCGCCGGTCGATATTTCCATCTCTCAGTCTCCAACGGACATGCCCGTTTAACCATTTTGTCAGGTATGGAGGAAGATGAAAGTATCCAGCGGAGTTCCTCTCAAGTTCGTCCTCCTGCTGGTACTATGGGTTCAGGCTGAAGCGCGCGCATCCGAACCTCTGCCTATGCTGGTTGATCGAGTCGACCAGCTCGAGCAACTGCGGCACGCGCGCGACTTGATGATCGTCTTCCGCTTCCAGCGTGCAGAGAATCAGTTGGTCGGGTTGGCCCGTGATGGTGCTGAAGCGCCCGCAATGTACCACCTGAGCATTATTTCCCTTGTGAAGGGCCTCATGACCGATGAAGAACAGGAGTTCACTGACTTTTTCGCGCGGTCGGATGAATTGACGGAGCTCTTGCGTCAGGAGTCACCATCAAGATGGCGTGACCTGCTGCAAGCTGAAAATGAACTAAATAGAGCGGTAGCGCATGCCAAAATGGGCAACAGTATACGCGCCGCCTTGTCCGGTCGGTCGGCCTACGGTTCATTTGAGGCACTGGCGCGCGACTATCCCGAGTTTCCTGAGGTTTACAAAGGCCTTGGCATCCTGAAGCTATCGATCGGCACACTCTCCGGAGGATATCGCCGGGTGTTGAAACTGCTTGGGTTTCGTGGAAGCGTTGAGGAAGGTCTTGACCTTCTGCTCCGAGCGTATCATGAAAGCGAGTTTGGTCGGGATGAAGCTGGGATCTTCCTTGCGCTGCTGATAGCGCAGGTGGAGCGTTCTTCGGATGAACCCGTTCGGCTGCTCCGAGAACTGCATCAGGAACGACCGGACAGTCCGCTAATGGCCTTTCTTTATGGATACATGCTTCTGCATCACAGGCATGCGAAGAAGGCCGAAACCGTTCTCGCTCCACTGATACGGGAGACGGGCCATCGAGACATCGAGTATGCCCGGTTCTACCTGGCACAGGCGATGCTTTTACAGGATCGCTATGAGGAGGCCGCCCACCATTTTCGCTCGTACTTGCAGGAGCATAAGGGCGAATCGCTTCGGGCGCAGGCCGTGCTCGGGCTTGCGCTGGCGCTCGAATTGAACGGCAACCGGTCCGAGGCGCTGAAATGGTACCGACGGGTTGATGATTCTCGTGGACATGAGAATGACCTCGCCGCAGGTCGAGAAGCCGCACATCGAATCGCCCATCCTATCGAGGGAGAACAGCGAACGCTGCTGCTGGCGCGCCACGCATTCGACAGCGGGCGATATGAACGCACGCAGAATCTTCTGTTGTCGTTACTGGAGGGAG
>CBFGXY010000325.1:0-2595 GCA_965652945.1 uncultured bacterium | reverse complement strand
CTGTCCCATCGTGTAGGGCAGAGCCGTCGGGTTCAATTCCAACAATAAACCGCGCCTCTGAAGCCGTTCGATTGTCTGATACACATCGTCCTCAATTGAGAGAAGACGTGCCCGCGGGACATCCTCACGCGGCTGCGCGGCAGATGGAATCGCATGCAGGAGAAAGACCAGGGGAAGGAGAGTGAGTAATCGAAATACCATGGCAGCAGGGCGTAAGAAGTCCGTCTCGGCCGAAAAGGTAACTCGACATCGGCACATTATCGACCTGGCGCGGTTGGAGACGGCGATTTGGCCTCTTCTTGTTTCGGGCAAGGATGTTGAATAAACTACAGGCACCTTCTTACCGTCGCCTCTTCTTCAATTGAGCTGTATACGTGTCTCGACGGACTGAATTTATAGTCCTGCTCATTGCTGACGCTGTGGCACTTCTGTCAGCGAATTACATCTTCTACGCGGCTCGGTTCGAATGGGGCTGGCTGCGGGAGCCGGTGTACCGTCCGGATATCGTGGGGCCTTCGCTCGCCGTCCTATCGATTTACTGGTTGGCGATATTCTTCTTTTTTGGGATGTACCGGCAGCGATACGCATCGAGCCGGTTTGATGAACTGGTTTCGCTGACGAAGGTCGTCACGATCGGTGTGCTCATCCTTTTCTTCGTGCTGTTCATCCGTCAGCTCGACGCACACTCAGCGCGTGAGACCATCCTGTTCTACTGGGCAGCGGTCCTGGGATGTGTCGCGATAGGACGCATAATAGTCAGAAGCATCCAGAAATCGCTCATTCTGCGAGGATACGGTGTTCACAATGCCCTGGTAGTGGGCTGGTCGGACAAAGTCGAGAGTCTTTTTCAGGACATTGCACGGTATCCCGAGGCCGGGCTCAACGTGGTGGGTGCAATCCGGATGCAGCGTCCGGAAACGATCCCGATGTCGGCCCTCCAGGCATCATATGCTTCTTCGGCAGATTCCGATGACGCGGAGTTCGTCGTCAATGCCGACACCGACCTCGAATCGATTGAAGCTCTGCCACGCCTGATCGATGAACTGGAGATTCAGGACGTGCTGATCACACTGGGCACCAACGACCATGGGGCTTTGCTCGAAGTGCTGCGCCTGTGTGATGGTAAGTCGGTCTCGCTAAAACTCGTACCCGACTTCTACACGGTGGTGGGTGGGATGGCACGAACGGAACACATGTACGGACTGCCACTAATCGAGGTGCTGCCGGAGCCGATGCCTGCCTGGGAGGAGAGCACGAAGCGCCTGCTCGATGTTGTGGTCTCCCTGGTTGTGCTCGTCGTCGGACTTCCATTCTGGCTGCTCATCGGGTTCATCATTCGCTTGACGTCCCCCGGCCCCGCTATTTACAGGCAGCAGCGAGTGGGGCGTCATGGCCGCGTCTTCACCATGTATAAGTTTCGCACCATGCGTGAGGACGCCGAGGTCGATACCGGTCCGGTCTGGGCCGTCGGAAACGACCCTCGGTACACCAGGATCGGGGGATGGCTGCGTCGAACCCGCCTCGATGAGGTCCCGCAGTTCTGGAACGTTTTGCGTGGCGAAATGAGCATCGTCGGCCCGCGGCCGGAGCGACCGTTTTTTGTTGAGCGTCTGGCAGCCGATATTCCCTTATACAATCGACGCCACCGCGTCAAGCCCGGCATCACAGGCTGGGCTCAGGTCAAATGGAAATACGACGAAAGCCTGGATGATGTCCGTCAAAAGGTGAAGTATGACCTGTTCTACATCGAGAACATGAACCTTCGGATGGATTTCAAGATCATCTTTCGAACCCTGCGTACGACTCTGTTCGGAAAGGGGCAGTAAAACCTCCCATCACGAATTCAACCTCAGATTTCCTTGTCGCAGACTGTAGCGGCCTCATCGGCCATGGAAGCGATTCCGTCCCTCGATTTTGCCCGTGTGTATGAATCGCTGTATTTGCCGCGTGCAGCGGAAGAAAAAATGCTTCGCCTTATCCGGCAGGGTCGGATCTCGAAGTGGTTTAGCGGATACGGGCAGGAAGCAGTCGCCGTCGGTTCGGTCCTCGCGCTTCAGGATCAGGACTACGTGCTGCCGATGCATCGCAACCTTGGAGTATGGACGACGCGCGGAGTTGACCTGCGCCCGCTCTTTTGCCAGCTGATGGGCCGAGAAGGCGGATTTACCAAAGGCCGAGACCGAACATTTCATTTTGGACTGCCGTCGCACCGGATCGTCGGCATGATCTCCCACCTTGCAGCGATGCTGCCGGTAGCCTGCGGGCTCGGACTGGCAAGCAACCTCAAGAAGGAAGGGTTCGTTGCCATGGCTTTCGTTGGCGAAGGTGCAACACGCGAAGGCGATTTCCACGAAGCGCTGAATCTGGCCTCCGTGTGGAAACTACCGGTCGTCTTTCTTGTGGAGAACAATGGATACGGGCTATCCACGCCGACGCGCGAGGCAGTCGCGGTTGAAGATATAGCCGATGCGGCCGCCGGATATGGAATGCCGGGTGTAATCGTCGATGGGAATGACCTGTTCGAGGTAATTAGCTCCGTGTCGGCAGCGGCCGAGCGCGCGCCGCTGGCGCAGTAGAGCAGGATCCGGCTGTTCG
>CBFGXY010000324.1:0-2605 GCA_965652945.1 uncultured bacterium | reverse complement strand
TGGATTTCGGACGGAGCAACTTCAACGAAGCCTTGTACATTTTTGGTTATCGCAACGGCCGTCTGGAGCTCCTTCGCTAACGGAACTGTGCCTCGAGCGGACTCGTAGACGCCACCCGAATCCGGCAGAACGAGTGTTCGACGGTTCGCCGTGCCCACTGATAGGTTTTTCGAATGATCAATCGTAATACGCTGGTCGGTTTCGCGGCCATCTTCGTGCTTTTCTTAAGCGCTTGCGGCAGCTCAGGGCGCCTCATCCATTCGACACCGCAAGAGGCATTCCAACGCGGAATGGAGCTTTACGAGCGTCAGCGCTACGATCGCGCCGTAGAGTATTTCCAGGCCGTATTTACCTATGGACGGCAGAACGAGTCGGCCGCCGATGCGCAGTATTATCTGGCATGGTCGCACATGCACAATCGGGAGTACATCCTGGCTGCAAGCGAATTTAACCGCTTCGCACAGATCTATCGGGCCGATCCCAGAGTGGCTGAAGCAGAGTTCCAGCGTGCGCGAGCCTACTATGAACAGTCGCCGGGTTATCAACTCGATCAGTCGAGTACAATGCGTGCAGTCGATGAATTGCAGTTGTTCATCAACCGATATCCGCAGCACGAACGCGTGGGCGAAGCGGAGGAAATGATATCGGAACTGCGCCATAAGATGGCGCGCAAGGATTTCGAAACGGCTCGTCTGTACGAACGCCGCGAACTGTTCGAGGCCGCCGCGATCATGTTCGAGCGCGTGTTTGATAAGTATCCCGATAGCACGCCGTGGGCAGAACGGGCACTTATCGGAGCCATGGAAAATTATATCGCCTTCGCCGATCAGAGTATCGTGCAGCGGCAGGACGAACGCCTGGATCTCGCGATCAGGAATTACGAGCGGCTCACGCAGCTCTTTCCCGAAAGCGAGTATCTCGACGAAGGCAATCGATTGTATCGAGAAGCGATGGCACGTAAAGAGGCGCTGGCGAATAACTGATCGAGACACCGATGCGCGTGGGGATCTTCGGCGGCACCTTCAATCCGCCGCATACGGGACATCTCATCATCGCGGAATGGATGCGGCAGGAGTTCGAGCTCGACCGCATTCTCTGGATGCCCGCCGCCAGATCACCCTATAAATCCGATGTGGAATCGGCCGAGCCGGCCCACCGGATGGACATGGTTCGATGCGCCGTGCAGGGGAATCCCCGATTCGACGTGACGGACCTTGAGATCCGTAGAGGCGGCACATCTTTCACCATCGATTCGATACGCACCCTGAATGAAGAACATCCCGAGGATGAGTTTTTCCTCCTGATGGGGAGCGACACTCTCGCTGGTTTTTCGGGGTGGAAAGATGCCGAGCTGATCGCCGAGCTGGTTGAATTTCTTGTATTCAAACGGCCGGGCGATATCGATCCGGATACGCCCGAGTATTTGCACAGCCGCGTTCGGTACGCTGAAGCACCGCTCCTGGAGATCTCCTCCACACAGATAAGAGAGCGTTGCCGAGACCGAAAGACGATCCGGTACCTCGTTCCAGATGCCGTTCGTGTGTACATTGAGGCGAAGGGTCTGTATAATAAGCGCACCTGAACCCTCTCACGTAATCATCCCGGGAATGGCCGCAGTTTTTTCGGAGATGGTACCGCTTGGCGGATCCGCTCCGGCATTCGACCTACCTGACGCAAATCCCCTCACCTCCACAGAACGCGTAGCGATCGATGACCTGAAGTCGTCAAAACTGCTGCTCGTTGTCTTTTCTTGTAATCACTGCCCATACGTCAAGCATATCGAGCCCGCGCTCGTGGAACTCGCCGCCTCTTATCAAAAGGAAGAGGTGGCCTTTGTAGCCGTCTCGTCAAATGATCCGGTTCAGTATCCAGATGATTCCTTTGAGGGAATGGCCCGCCGGGCACGCGAGCGCAAGTTTCCCTTCCCCTACCTATTCGACGAGACCCAGGACGTAGCGCGCGCCTATGGCGCCGCCTGTACGCCAGACTTTTTTCTTTTCGACTCCGAGCGAAAACTGATTTACCGTGGCAGGTTCGATGAGACCCGACCTGGCGGCCCGCCCGCACACGGCTCCGACCTCCGAGAAGCAATCGACGAAGCGCTAAAGACGGGCACCGTCACAGGCGAGCAGCATCCCTCCATCGGGTGCAGCATCAAATGGAAAGCGGGCTCTCACTGATGCGTCGTTTTCTGAGCATAACTTTGGAGGCATAGCATCTCTATGGGATGGATCGTCCTCACGCCTGCGATCGTGGCCATTGTCCTTGCGTTATGGACACGGCAGGTTTATCTGTCGCTTCTGGTCGGACTGTGGTTGGGGACGACAATTATCGTAGGAGGCAATCCGATACTCGGGTTGCGCGAGCTTCTGGACCAGATCGTACTGGTCTTTCTGGATGCCGGCAATACGCGGGTCATCATCTTCTGTCTGCTCGTCGGCGGTCTGATCGCATTGGTGCAGGCGTCGGGTGGGGTCCACGGCTTCGTGGAGTTTGCGCGACGGCGGGGCTGGGGCACGTCGCGCCGGGGCGCCGAAATGCTCGCATGGGTAGTAGGGATGCTCATTTTCGTCGAGTCCAGCATCACGTCGCTAACTGTCGGTGC
>CBFGXY010000323.1:0-2608 GCA_965652945.1 uncultured bacterium | reverse complement strand
ATGCTCGGCAACGAAGCCGAATCATTATTGAATCATACCTGCCGGACCATTCCGAAGGAGAATATTCATTTGCCTGGTCCAGATTTCGTTGAGCGAGTGTGGTACCACTCGGATCGAAACCCCCGGGTGCTGCGCAATCTGCAAGCAATTTTCGACCACGGCCGTCTCGGGGGAACCGGCTATCTATCAATTCTTCCGGTCGATCAGGGGATTGAGCACTCGGCAGGTGCGTCGTTCGCAAAAAATCCGATGTACTTCGATCCGGAGAACATCGTCAAACTCGCCATCGAAGGTGGATGTAATGCAGTCGCATCCACGTACGGAGTCCTCGGAGCCGTGGCGCGGAAGTATGCCCACCGGATTCCGTTCATCATGAAAATAAACCACAACGAGCTGCTGACATATCCCAACACCTACGACCAGATCATGTTTGGAGGCGTCGATCAGGCCTACGACATGGGATGTGTGGCCGTCGGCGCTACTATATATTTCGGATCGGAAGAGTCGAACCGCCAGCTTCAGGAAGTAAGCGAGGCGTTCGCGTATGCTCACGAGCTCGGAATGGCAACCATCCTGTGGTGCTACATGCGTAACTCGTCCTTCACCGTCGACGGAGTGAATCATGAAACGAGCACCGATCTGACTGGCCAGGCCAACCATCTGGGTGTCACGATTGAAGCAGACATCATTAAGCAAAAACTTCCCGTTTCGAATGGTGGGTTCAAAGCGCTCAATGCCGGCGACTCATCGTATGGAAAGCTCGATGAGCGTATTTATACCGAACTGACCAGCGACAACCCGATCGATCTGACTCGCTACCAGGTGGCAAATTGCTACATGGGACGCGCGGGTCTCATCAACTCGGGAGGCGGATCCGGGAAGAACGACTTCCAGGAAGCCGTGCGGACGGCGGTCATCAATAAGCGTGCGGGCGGAATGGGCCTTATCTCCGGCCGTAAAGCTTTCCAGCGTCCGATGGATGAGGGTGTAAAAATCCTCAATGCCATCCAGGATGTCTATCTGGATGAAGAAGTGACCATCGCTTAATCCGCGATCATGCGGCTTCGTTGAAGGTCACATATCGAATGATCAACGCAAGGGGCGGCCAGACCAGGTCGCCCCTTCTGTATTTTGCACTTTCGGGCCATCCGCGTCGAACCCTTCCGCGGATCAATTGGTGCACACCGCCGCCCATCGTACATTTCCGAGAGACGAAACCCGAGACCTTCCCCATGGACAAAAAAGACAGCCATCACCTCGGCGTGACACAGACATCTGGAGACCAGCCTGCCGACGAGACCCCCGAAGCTCCGTCGGCCGACACTATCGATCGCTACACAGCTCATTACCCTGAATGGGCGAAAGAGCTTGCGCGCAAATACTTCACCAAGACACTCACCACATTCATCCTGCACGGAAACGTACGCGACTTCGTGCACACACAGGACGCCGACGGGAAGGATGGGTACGTCACGCTGCGTGAGTTTCTGGTAGACGACGTCTTTGCCTCCCGCGACGTAATCATACATTACGACCGCTCGGCAGGAATCCATTTTTCAAACGATCAGTCGCAGCGCGATTTCAACCGCGCCGTATCGGGATATGACACCATTTATGGGACGGACTTCGCCAAACGCCTCCCTCGCGACCCCGTCCGAGTCTTCGCCCTTCTGGAAAATTACTTCCGAATCCGACTGGCTGAGGGAAAGCGCACAGCCTTCATAATCGATTACGCAGAAACGCTCGTTCCGATGGCTGAGGCATCCATGTACTCAGCTGAAGACCGCGCCGCACTGGTATTCCTGCGTAAATGGTCGCACGATCCGCTCTTTCTGCAGCACGATTTTACGGTCTGCCTCGTCACCGAAAATCTGACCGACCTCAATCGTCAACTTGTTCAAAGCCCGCACACGGCTGAAATATTCATCCCAATGCCGACGGAGCGTGAGCGAGAGGCGTTCACGAAATGGAGCATCGGCGGCCGACAATCCGATTATGCCGCTCATGCTGAGGTCACCGTCCATGCACTGGACAGGAATACGGCGGGCCTGAATTTCACGCAGCTTCGGACCATCATCGCGGATGTACTCGAGAACCGAGGTGACCTGACTTTTGAACGACTTTCCGACATCAAGAAGGAGTTCATCGAGGCGGAGGCGTACGGTCTGCTCGAGTTCATAGAGACTGAATACAACCTCGATATGGTGGCCGGACACACAAACGCCAAGGTCCATTTACGACAAGCCGCGCGGGCGCTCAAAAGCGGACGCCGAGATGTGCTACCGATGGGATACCTGGTGAGCGGACCGGTTGGCACGGGCAAGACTTTTATGATCACGTGCTTCGCGGGCGAGATCGGCATCCCAATGGTCAAGTTGAAGAACTTCCGCTCGCAGTGGCAGGGTGTCACCGAAGGTAATCTTGAGAAGATTCTCCACCTCCTGCAGGCAATGACGCCCGTCGCCGTCATGATCGATGAGGCCGACGCGGCTCTCGGAGATCGGGATGCTCAAGGAGACTCGGGAGTTTCGGCACGGGTGTTCGGTCAAATTGCATCCTTCATGAGCAATCCGAGTGCCGCTCGCGTTGCGCAGACTGAAGCCGCCAT
>CBFGXY010000322.1:0-2608 GCA_965652945.1 uncultured bacterium | reverse complement strand
GCCGCAGGCCTCCGCATGCTTCATTATTTCTGTAAAGGATTCGATCGATGATATCTGGGAGCTGATGGGCGAAAGTGCTCGCCTGTTTAAGTTCGGCTCCGGAGTCGGTGCCGACTGGTCGACGCTGCGATCGACGCACGAAAAGCTCTCGGGAGGAGGTCAGCCTTCGGGTCCGGTTTCCTTCATGCGTGTACAGGATGCTACGGGCGGAACGATCAAGTCGGGAGGAAAAACTCGGCGGGCCGCCATCATGCAGACGCTGAAGGTCTGGCACCCGGACATCATGGAGTTCGTGCGTGCCAAGCAAGAGGAGGAGAAAAAAGCATGGGCTCTGATCGAGGAAGGGTACGACGGCTCGTTTAACGGCCCGGCCTACGGCAGTGTCGCTTTCCAGAACGTGAACCAGTCGGTGCGCGTGACCGATGAGTTCATGGAAGCGGCGGATAACGGCAAGGATTTCGGGCTCCGGGCAGTCCTTGACGGGAAGATCACCGAAGCCGTCGATGCGTCGCAGATGCTCGAGGCTATCGCCGAAGGCACCTATATCTGCGGTGATCCCGGTGTTCAATACGAGGATACGATTCAGCGCTGGCACACGTGCAAGAACTCGGGGCCCATCAATTCGAGCAATCCGTGCTCGGAATACATGTTTCTGGACGACTCGGCCTGCAACCTTGCAAGTCTCAATCTGCGCCGGTTCCAGAACGAGGACGGCTCGGTGGATGTCGAGCGCTATATCGCGGCCACACGAATCTTCATCACCGCGCAGGAAATTCTTGTCGATAACGCCGGATATCCCTCCGAGTCGATCGCGCGGAATTCCCACGCATACCGTCCGCTGGGTCTTGGATTTGCCAACCTCGGGGCCCTTTTGATGGCGATGGGGCTGCCGTACGACAGCGAAAAAGGTCGTGCGGTAGCTGCGGCTCTGATGGCAATCGAACACGGGGAGGCCTATGCGCGCAGTGCGGAGATCGCGGCCAACCGTAAGATCGGGCCGTTCGAAGGCTTCGAGGCCAACCGCGAGCCAATGATGGAGGTGATGCGTATGCACGCGGCTGCGATCGACGAAATTGACGAGTCGTGCCCCGCCGGCCTGCTTGCGGCTGCTCGGCGTACATGGGAGCGATGCATCGATCTGGGCGAGAAGTACGGATATCGGAACGCCCAGGCGACGGTCCTGGCACCGACGGGTACGATCAGCTTCATGATGGACTGCGATACCACGGGCATCGAGCCGGATATCGCACTCGTGAAGTACAAGCTGCTGGCCGGAAAGGGCGATGGTATGCTCAAGATCGTCAACCAGACGGTACCTCAGGCCCTGAAACGGCTTGGATACCGTAAAGGGCAAATCGACGAAATCATTGATTATATCGATCAGCACGATACCATCGAAGGGGCGCCCCATCTTGAAGAGGATCATCTACCGGTCTTCGACTGCGCCTTCCGCCCGGCCAACGGCGAGCGCTCGATCCATCATATGGGTCACATCCGCATGATGGCTGCGGTTCAGCCTTTCATCTCCGGAGCGATCTCTAAGACCGTTAACATGCCCGAGCATTCAACGGTCGAGGAGATTATGGATGCCTACATGCAGGGATGGAAGCTTGGCCTGAAAGCCGTAGCGATCTACCGTGAAAACTCGAAGCGCAGTCAGCCGCTGAGTACGAGGGTCTCCGGAAACACCACCCAGCGCAGAGCCGCGGACGCCTCGGGCGACGGAATGGTCATGGGAGAACCGGAGATCGTTGAGAAGGTGGTCGAGAAGATCGTCTACAAGCCGATCCGCAAACGTCTGCCCGATGAGCGGCCTTCGCTGACGCACAAGTTTTCGATCGCAGGTCATGAAGGCTACCTGCACATTGGTCTCTATCCCGAGACCCAGATGCCGGGCGAGATCTTCATCACGATGGCCAAGCAGGGTTCGACCATCGCTGGTTTGATGGATGCCTTCGCGACCGCCGTGTCGATCTCGCTGCAGTACGGAGTGCCCCTGGAGGACTTGTGCGCGAAGTTCAGTCACATGCGGTTCGAACCCAGCGGGTTTACAAACAATCGACAGATCCCGATCGCGAAATCGGTGATGGACTACATCTTCCGCTACCTGAGCCTGAAATTCCTTCAGCGACCGGTAGAAGATGAGGCCGTGAATCCTGAAGAAGCGGTCGCAAATGAAGTCGACCGGAACGGTCCTGCACAGGATGAAACGCAGACTGAGCTTGGATTCGAGGCAAATCCGGGCTCGGCCGTTGAGAACCTGGTCGGACAAACCGTGGAAGCGTTCTTTGCATCCGCCGAGCAGGATCGGGCCGAAGTCGTCGAGCGGAGTGCGAAAGACAGCTATACAAATCAGGAGGATGCACCTCCTTGCTCGAACTGTGGATCCATCACGATCCGCAGCGGAGCCTGCTACAACTGTCCCAATTGCGGGTCAACCAGTGGCTGCGGCTGATCCAGCGCTTCGGTAAGCGATCATCTGGATGATCAACGTGGGCGTCTCCATCGAGGCGCCCACGTTTTTTATGCGTAGTGATCCTATGACTTCGCGTAGTGATCCTATGACTTCGCGTAGTGATCCTATGACTTCGCGTAGTGATCCTATGAC
>CBFGXY010000321.1:0-2613 GCA_965652945.1 uncultured bacterium | reverse complement strand
GGATCGCTTCGTCGCTTCGCTCCTCGCGATGACAATGACGACTAACAGTTGTCGGTCATCAACGAATCCGTGAAAACATGCGACTGAAACGCGGCATGTTTCGCTGCGCATCCCATGAGAAATAAATGAGGATGGCCTTGCCGACGACGTGATCCATCGGGACGAAGCCCCAGAAGCGGCTGTCTTCCGAGTTGTCGCGATTATCCCCCATCACAAAAAAGTAGTCCTGGCCAAAGGTAAACTGTGTGATGGGAGCGCCGTTTAGCTCAAAGCGGCCATCCCCCACTGCCATAACCGGCACTCCCTCGTAGCCTGTGATCGCAGGCCCATACACTTCCCATGATTCCTCAGTCAGTTCAACCGACATTCCTTTCTCCGGAATCATGACCGGACCATAATTGTCCGGCGAGTATCCGCGACCTGCGGGATACATCAGGTCACTATACCCGATATTCTCCGGCGTGATGTACGGATCGATTCGTTCAACCCACGGCCAGGACTCAATTTCTGCCACGGCCTCCTCCGTAGCAACGATTCGTACCACGGCCGGGTCGGAGGTCTGAGTTATCTCATGGACACCCAGCTCGTTGAGTGCCGCCGATGACAGCCGTACACGCGCGTCACGTTTGACCAGATTCCAGTACTGCTGCATCGTCGCCATAAAAGGCAGTGCTTCCCCATCCGCATAGACGACTTTATTTCGCACCTCGAGCTGCTCTCCAGGAAGCCCTACTACCCGCTTGATGTAGTGCATTTTCCGGTCGATGGGCTTGTCTTCAACTGGATAGTTAAAGACGATATTATCCATCCGTTCGACTTCCGAAAACCCTGGCAGCCGCGTCGACGGCAGTTCCACCCCCCTCAGGTAAATCTGCGTGAATGGAATCCCGATGCTCATTGGCGTCCGCGTTCCGTAATTGAGCTTGGAGACAAACAAATAGTCGCCGATCAGGAGGCTTTTCTCCATCGACGGCGTCGGAATGCGAAACAGATCAAAGAACAGTGTCCGAATGATGAGCATGAGCACGAGTGCGAACACCAGTGCATCGACCCATTCGCGAACCGGACCTTTCCCCGACTTGCCCTTCTTCTCGTCCGACGCAGGCCTTGTCGACCGGCGGCCGGCGGCATTCTTAGCAGAGGCTTTCCTGCTCCGTTTCTTTCGCTTTTCTTCCGTAAGGGCTCGCTGCGCCAACGTCTGATCCTCAGAGAATAGATTTATTGAGACATCGGTCAACGTAACATGCCGATGCCCGGCCTGCCATGTTGCATACTGGGCGTACGAATGCGCCGCAGGACGAAACGTTCTCCATCGAATCCGGCCACGTACCAGGCACGTTCGACCTCATTAAAATAGTAGTCCGCATACGCTTCGTAATCCTCTCGCCGCATGAACGATCGTTCAAAGCCGGTCTTCAGGTCCGGCAGAAGATCACGGAATCGAGCATCAGTCGCAAGAACGAGTCCACGATCGAACGGACCGTCCACATCCATTACGATCAGCGGAATCGAGTCGTTAACAATCATCCAGTACTCGAACTGGATGTACTCGTCAAACTGCCGACGATCCTGATCGTACAAATCGACGACCGTACGCGTAGGCGATCCAAACTGATGCTGGAGGCGGGCTCTCAATGCACGCGTCCGCTCAATATCCATCGCAGACTGCCCGCCCGCACCGATGAAGGCCCGGGGCACGTCGACAAACCAGTCGCTGTAAACGGGACGCTCGAGCCGTCGGACGGCTCTTATCGTCTGCACATTGACAGCCGGGACGCGCACGTGACTCCGGTCGAGGCGGTCCTTCCATTCATGACGCCACCGAATCGAATCGGATTCAGAATGAAGGTGCGCAGGTGGAAAAGGCCGTGCCCATAAGCCTCGCTCGTTCAGGATACGCTCCGCCGTTTCGCGAAACCAGCGTTTCCGGTAGGTTTCCGCCAGATCCTGTCCTTTTGCCGCCGGCGCGAAAAGGATCAAAAGTACGGCCATTAACAGGAAGCGAGTCCTGATCCTTCCGTGGATCCGTACACTCATCGGTCGCCGCGCAGCCATCACCCATCCACTGACAAGACCGCCAGGAAAGCTTCCTGCGGCACTTCGACACTCCCAACTTGCTTCATCCGCTTCTTTCCTTCCTTCTGCTTCTCGATCAGCTTACGCTTACGGGAAATATCCCCCCCATAGCATTTTGCGGTCACATCCTTGCGAAGCGCCTTCACCGTCTCACGAGCGATGATGCGTGAACCAATGCTGGCCTGGATCGCGACGTCAAAGAGTTGCCTGGGAATGAGCTGACGCAGTTTCACAGTGAGTTTCTTGCCCATTTCGTAGGCCTTATCACGATGAACGATCGTCGAGAGGGCATCGACCGGGTCGCCATTGATGAGCACGTCGAGTCGAACGAGATTGCTCTCACGGTAATCGGTGAACTCGTAATCGAACGAGGCATAGCCGCGACTAACACTCTTCAGTCGGTCGTAGAAGTCGAATACGATCTCTGCCAGTGGTAACTCGTACTGCAGATTAACACGTTCGGTATCGAGATACTGCGTATTTATATACACACCGCGCCGATCCTGACAGAGCTGCATCAGGTTACCGATGTACTCC
>CBFGXY010000320.1:0-2616 GCA_965652945.1 uncultured bacterium | reverse complement strand
CATCGATTGCCGGACTCGCACTGAATGTGCCTGCCATTCCCGCTACGTTTGGCGCACTCGCCTCCGGATTACTTCTCATTCTAACGTACCCAGTTTCATCTTTCGTTTCTGCATCGTTCGGAGCGTCTGCAGACACTCTGGCCAATTCCGTTCTATACATGGCCAGGGTAGGCGAACAATGGTCGATGGTGGCACTCATCGAGCAATACGTCCAGGACGTCTGGTGGATTGCTGCGATCGTAGCTGCCACCTTGCTTATCGGTGTTGTGCACGACAGGCAACTCAGATGGAAGATGGGGATCCTGGTGCTTTCTCTCATCTCCATCGCCATGTGGACGCATCGGTCTACGAGAGGACTGATGGAAGTCGTGTTCTTCGATGTCGGACAGGGCGATGCCGTACTGGTTCGAACGCCTTCCGGCAGCGCAATCCTGATCGATGCCGGCCCCAGAAGTCACTTTGTAGATGCCGGTGAAAGGGTGCTCAGACCGAATCTCGAATTTCTTGGAATCAAGCGCCTCGACGCGGTCATCATCACGCATCCGCACAGCGATCATCTGGGTGGTCTGCCCCATCTGCTGCGCTCACTCCCTGTGGGAATTGTTTATGACAACGGACAAGAGTACGACTCTTACCTCTACAGAGAAGTGCGTCATTTAATCGACAGTCTTTCAATAGGGCATCGTGTGCTTTCAGCAGGCGATTTGCTCGAGCTCGACGAAACGGTCCACATGAAAGTGCTTGCCCCGATACATGAGCTGGCGTCGTCCGTCAATGATGCATCGGTCGTCGTTCGAATATCTCACGGTGAGGTATCCATTCTGCTGACCGGTGATGCCGAGCAGGAATCTGAGAGTCTCATGTCGATGTACTACGGCACGCTCCTGTCGTCCACCATTGTCAAGGCGGGGCATCATGGATCCTCGACGAGCAGCACAACTCAATTTGTACAGGAATCACGGCGGACGGGCGAGGACGGTGTCGTCGTCGTCAGCGTTGCCGAGCGGAATCGATACCGTCATCCAAGCCGCGAGGTAATCGAACGCTGGAAAGACAGTGGAAGAGATGTGCACCTCACGAGCGAGTCAGGAGCAATCTGGTTTCGCTCAAATGGAAAAGATATTCGGAGAGTCCAGTGGCGGTGACACAGTTATCAACCCACTCACCTGTCTGACTGTATTAATTATAATATTTAAAAAATAGAGGTAGTAGTAGTAAGCGCAGTGGAAATGTTGGCAACCGGTTCATCCACCTCTTCTCACATTTCGATGTGCAGCGGCTTAAGGGTTATCAAGAAGATATCAACGACCGACCGGTCGAAATTCGCGCAGTTGACCCGGTCTCCGCTGCCAGGATTTTTTTACTCACACCCGTGTCACAGTTGAATAACAAGTGGGGATAGGAATCGGCTCTTATTCACACAGCGCTTCATGTGAGCAGCGTCGCGTAACCGGTTGGTAACAGGCGCCCCTGCCAACATCCATCAACAGCGACAGGCCAGTCGCAAATGGGATTGTGAGCCCGCCCTCCTTCCCACACCGTTTATCAACAGTTCAGCCACACGTTATGGACGGCCCAGCAATCTGAACATTTCGCGTTTGTAGTCCTCGACACCCGGCTGATCAAAGGGGTTGACATTCAGCAGATACCCGCCGATTGCGACGGCGTGCTCGAAGAAATAAATACAAGCGCCTATGTCTTCCGGGCGCAGTGCATCGAGCCACACCGTACCGAGTGGCACCTCTCCATCAGCGTGGGCACGCGCCGTGCCTTCATAGGCCTTTCGGTTGATTTCGCTCATCGAGCGCCCGACCAGATAATCGAGACCGTCGAGATTCGAACCGCCGGTCGACGGTACCTTGGGCGATCGCCCATCATCTTTCACCATGAGGAAGGTTTCGATAACACTCCTCGTTCCGTCTTGCATGAATTGTCCGAGCGAGTGCAGATCCGTCGAGTACTGTACGACGGCTGGGAAGAGTCCTTTTCGATCCTTCCCTTCACTCTCACCGAAGAGCTGCTGCCACCAGGCTCCGAAACTGAACAGACGCTGCTCGAAAACGGCAAGGACTTCTACTGTCTTGCCGGCCTCATGGAGAAGGTATCGAATTGCCGCGTAGTCAAGGGCGGGATTGGCGTCGTCGCGGGTGTACTGCTTGCACGTTTCCACGCCCCCATAGAACAGCGAGCGGATATCGATACCGGCCACGGCGATCGGCAAAAGTCCGACGGGAGTCAATACGGAAAAGCGGCCCCCAACATCGCCTGGAATGATGTACTTCTTGTATCCTTTTTCCGAACGGAGGATGTTCAGCGCACCTTCTTCCGGATCCGTTGTGATGATGATTCGGCTGTTGGCATCTTCGAACCGTTCCTCCATCCAGTTTCTGATGAACCGGAATGCAAGAGCGGGCTCGAGGGTGGTCCCGCTCTTTGAGATGACGTTCACATAGACCGATTTTCCGTCCAGATGAGTGAGCAGCTCTTCGAGATACTTTCCACTCATCTGATGGCCGGCAAACAGTATTTCAGGCCCTTCACCTTTGAAGTACGGGCTCAGCGCCTCGATAACGGCTTTCGCTCCCAGATACGAAAGATGAAACTGGGTACGTTAGA
>CBFGXY010000319.1:0-2633 GCA_965652945.1 uncultured bacterium | reverse complement strand
CTCGTGGGAATAAGGATGCGATCGAGATGGAAGACTTCGAGCACGCGATTGATCGTCACCAGCGAGCTGAAATCTTCGACGTTCACACGCGGAATCTGACCGTCGCAGAGAATGTCAGCATGGATGTGCTGGCAAGTCAGACGCCCGGCTTTGCAGGTGCCGAAATTGCGAACGTGTGTAATGAGGCAGCCCTCATCGCGGCTCGTGGGAATAAGGATGCGATCGAGATGGAAGACTTCGAGCACGCGATTGATCGGCTCATCGGCGGCCTCGAAAAGAAGAACAAGCTCATCTCTCCGGAAGAGCGGGAGATCATCGCCTACCACGAGTCGGGGCATGCGATCGTTGGGTGGTTCCTCGAGTACACGGACCCGGTCGTCAAGGTGAGCATCGTTCCACGCGGGCTTGCTGCGCTGGGATATGCACAGTACCTGCCCGAGGAGCGCTATCTTTATACTCGCGAGGCCCTGATTGATCGAATGACGATGGCCATCGGCGGCCGCGTAGCAGAAGAAATAGTCTTCGGACGCATCTCAACAGGTGCGCAGAACGATCTCGAGCGGATTACGAAGATGGCGTATGCCATGGTCGTGGATTACGGCATGAGCGAGAATGTCGGATACGTTAGCTTCAACCTTTCCGGCCGGGGATCCGACCAGCCGGTGTTCGACAAGCCATATTCGGATGAAACCGCAAGACTGATCGATGTCGAAGTCAAGGATATCATCAACGAGGTGCGGCAGCGGGCGCGGGACATGATCCTTGAGTACCGCCACCTACTCGATGATATGGCTGAGGCCTTGCTCGAGAAAGAGGTGCTGGGTCCGCGCGAGCTTGTGGAACTGCTCGGAACCCGTCCGCACGGCGAGTACGTTACGTTCCATGAGAACGGCAGCGGAGATGAAGAAGTCGCAAAGGATGAACTGGGTGCGTCTGGTCACGTTTCGGATGTTTCGTCGGGCGATGGTTCATCCTCCCCGGGAGAAGAACCCACTGCATAAGGCCGAGCGCACGAGTGCGAGTCTCTGAAGCGGCAGTCGTTGCGAAGAGACAACGTCGACACCTGGTCTACTGTTATATACCAGCGGAGGGCGTCCGGTCGCTGAGAAGGTTCGAATAGGTGCTCTAAAAGCATTGCTTGATCCGTTCATTATTTCTTAAACGGCATCGGCTATGTTTTCGAGATACTGGTCCTTATATTGATAAACTGTGTTCACTGCGGCGGTCGCTGATCGGCAGTGAGAAAGAAAACGAATAGAGGTCGTATAGTGCCGACTATCCAGCAATTGGTTCGCAAGGGACGCCGTCCCGAGACGAAGACAACGAAATCTGCGGCTCTGAAGGGGAATCCTCAGAAACGCGGCGTGTGCACACGTGTGTATACGACGACACCGAAGAAGCCTAACTCTGCTCTCCGGAAGGTGGCCAAGGTTCGCCTGACCAACGGGATTGAGGTCATTGCCTACATCCCGGGTGAGGGGCACAATCTCCAGGAGCACTCGATCGTACTGGTCAGGGGAGGTCGTGTTAAGGACCTACACGGCGTTAAATATCACGTCGTCCGCGGAGCACTTGACACGGCCGGCGTGCAAGACCGACAGAACGCTCGCTCGAAGTATGGAGCGAAGCGACCCAGAAAGTAAGTCGATGTCGGCAGGTCCCGGCGCCGTGTCAATGCACGGCGCTTTTCGTCTTCATGAATGAATTGGGCGGCGGGTTGGGTGTTTCGGCCGCCGCGATTTCAACAGCAGGCTATGCGTAGGAAAAGAGCTGAAACGAAAACGGTTGCACCGGATCCGGTCTATAACGAGGAGCTGGTTTCCCGTTTCATAAACAGTGTGATGGTGGACGGCAAGAAGAGCACCGCCCAGCGTCTCGTCTATGGCTCCTTCGACATTATCGAGGAGCGCTCCGAGGAGCCGGGAGTTGAGGTGTTCAAGAAGGCTGTCAACAATGTGGCCCCGCTGGTAGAGGTGCGGAGCCGGCGCGTGGGGGGTGCAACCTACCAGGTGCCCATCGAGGTTCGGCCCGAGCGACGCGTCGCATTGGCCTTTCGCTGGATTATCCAGTATGCCCGTGCACGAGGCGACAGGAGCTTCACCACACGCCTTGCAAATGAACTCCAGGCAGCAGCCAACGGAGAAGGCGGAGCGGTGAAGAAGAAGGATGACACGCACCGAATGGCAGAATCAAACAAGGCATTTGCGCACTTCCGCTTCTAAGGAAGTGTCAACGCAACGCAGGTCCTAACAATGACTAACTCATCGAAAATTTCGCTCGAGCGGACTCGCAACATCGGCATCATGGCGCACATCGATGCCGGTAAGACGACCACCACTGAGCGCATACTATATTATACCGGTCGACTCCATCGTATGGGTGAAACGCACGAAGGCGGTGCGACGATGGACTGGATGGAGCAGGAAAAAGAGCGCGGAATCACGATTACAAGCGCCGCTACTACCTGCTACTGGGATGATCACCGGATCAACATCATCGATACGCCGGGGCACGTGGACTTCACAGTGGAAGTCGAACGGTCTCTGCGAATCCTCGACGGTGCCATCGCGCTGTTCTGCGCGGTAGGTGGTGTCGAGCCGCAATCGGAAACCGTATGGCGCCAGGCTAACAAG
>CBFGXY010000318.1:0-2660 GCA_965652945.1 uncultured bacterium | reverse complement strand
GATAAGGTTCGCAGTTTCCAAAGGCACTAACCTCCAAATAGTTATGCTAACAAACGGAGGTGCCAACATGATCTGGACCATCATCATCATACTTATCGTCCTCTGGCTTCTGGGCGTGATCACTGGGCCTGCTGCCATTGGTGGTTGGATACACCTGCTGCTGGTGATCGCAATCATCGTGTTCATTGTAGATCTGCTGCGAGGTCGCCGTGTCTAAATCAGTCGTAGGCATAATCGGAATCATACTGATTATTGCCGGTATCCTCGGCTTCATTTTTGGTGGGATATCTTTCACCGAAAGTGAAACAGTGATGGATGTCGGTCCGCTGGAAGTACAACAAGAGCGCGAACGGTCGATTCCGATCGGACCCATGGCATCGGGCGCAGCTGTCGTCGTTGGACTCGTTCTCGTCGTGGCCAGCAGGAGGTCGGACTGATTCCATGTTCAAGAGACATCGAGAGCGCTTCAGGATATCATCCTTTTTTGTAGTGCTCTCGGTGCTGCTTGCATGTGATACCCGCGGTACGGCGAGTGACACGATCTTCGTAGTCCAACACGGATGGCATCCCGGAATCCTGCTACCACTGCCGGCTGCAGAGTCGCTCATATTCGAACCGCTGGAAGACCGTGATGCCGACTACCTGGATATCGGCTGGGGCGATGGCGGGTATTACCCCGATCCGGATCCCGGCTTTTGGTCGTTACTCCGTGCAGCCCTCATCCCCTCCCCGAGCGTTATTCAGATCGTCCCGGTTAAAGGATCGGTCGAACGATTCTCGCCCACGGGTCCGGTCGTTGCGATTCCGTTGCCCGACTCTGCGATCGGCAAAGTGGTCGCCTATGTGAAGGAGGAGCTGGTGATGGAAGAAGGCAATCCATTGGCAGTGGCGGAGTCGCTCTATGGAGACGGATACTTTTTTAAAGCGTCACGGCGTTACCACATGTTTCAAAACAGCAACCAGTGGGCGGCGCGCGCCCTTTCGAAGACTGGATGCGCCTTGTCGGTCTGGCAGACACTCACGGTAGGGCTACTCTTCGAACAACTGAAAGATTGTGGCGAACCAATCCGGGAGGGCCACCGACCACTGCACCTGGATAAGTCAGGCCATAACTCTCGCTACCGACTGAGGTGTGGCACCTCGCAGGTCTCGTACTCTCAGTTGCAGTGTTGTCTGGCCATTCCAGTGATTCTCCTCGATCGAAAACAGTGCTTCCAGAGGTTCACCTTTTCGCATGCTTTTTTCAACGATGGGCAGCCGATCGCCCATTTTGAATGCGATCACGTCGACTGCACATTCTCCCTCCGCATTGCATGCCGTGAATTTCAGATGCTGTCCGCCTGCCCCTATCGCGCGGGGGCGCCCTTTGACGTGCACCTCACGAGCATGAAAAACAGGCTGCGGGTTCTCCGGTCCAAAAGGTGCGAATTGGCGGAGCACCGCCCAGAATCGGCTGTCTATATCGTTCAGGTCCAGATGCGCATCAACCTCGATCGCGGGTACGAGATTTTCGGGGTCGATCATATCTCGAACTACCTCGTCGAACCGGCGCCGGAAAGCAGGGACATTCTCTTCAGGCAGGGATAGGCCCGCCGCGAAATCGTGCCCTCCATACTGGGTCAGCAGGTCCGAACAGGCGCCAAGCGCGGCATGGACGTTCAATCCAGTGATCGAACGAGCCGACCCTTTCGCCTCACCCTGTGAGGTCGAGAGAAGGACCGCCGGCCGGTAATACCGCTCCACGATCCGGCTTGCCACGATGCCAAGGACGCCCAGGTGCCAGTCTGAATCGTGGAGAACCACGGAGTGGGAATGACCCGATGTAACATGCCGATCGGCCTGGGCCACGGCAGACTTCAGCGTCTCGGCATCGAGCGACCGGCGCCTCGTATTCATTGCATCGAGTTCTCGGGCAATTCGGGATGCCTCGACTTCGTCGTCCGACAGTAGTAAGTCCACCGCCAGTGACGCGTGCCCGAGCCGCCCTGCGGCATTGATCCGCGGGCCGATTTTAAACACGATGTCACTGGTAGAACACGTGCTGAGGTTCAACTCGGCGATATCCGCGAGCCTGGAGATACCCAGCCGGGGAGATCGCGCTATGAGATCGAGACCCTCGCGCATCAACACCCTGTTCTCGCCAAGTATCGGCACGATGTCGCTCGCGGTCGATACGGCAACCAGGTCAAGATATTGATGCGCTTTCGACGGGTCCTCTCCGATTTCCCTGAGCGTGGCCGTAGCCAGTTTGTACGCGATGCCGCAACCCGAAAGCTCCTTAAACGGATAATGACAATCGTTACGCTTCGGGTCGATGACCGCTAACGCCTCAGGGAGCGTATCCTTGGGGGTGTGGTGATCACAAATGATGACGTCAAGGTTCTTCGATTGTGCATACCGGGCTTCATCGACAGCCGTTATACCGCAATCGAGCGTGACGATAAGCGACGCACCCATCTCAGCGGCATAGTCGATTCCGCGACGCTTCAGGCCGTATCCGTCCTTGAAGCGATCCGGGATAAAGTACAGCGCCTCGGCCCCTTGCTCGCGCAGGAATGAAACCATCAACGCTGTTGCCGTGGTGCCGTCGACATCATAATCACCATAAACCAACACCTTTTCGTTCGACCAAGGCACGCTCGACGCCACTACCATTCGCC
>CBFGXY010000317.1:0-2675 GCA_965652945.1 uncultured bacterium | reverse complement strand
CGCCTTCGTATGTTGCTGGAAGAGTGAGCCCGTAAAATTCTGTTGGGCCTGGATCAGTGATGTGACCGATACGCCGTGTCGTGAACCGATTCGACCCAGCGAGTCGCCTCTTCGAACTACATGTTCGACGGCCGTCGTGCGTGCGGCGGCAGGCATACTTTCGTATTCGGCGATGAACCGTTCGTGCGTCCCATATGGCACCTTTACGTAGTACGCCGACTGGCTGGGTGGCAGCGTATTCCGACGCAACTCTGGATTCAGGGCCCGGATCGCGGATTCCGTCGTTCCCGCCATACGTGCGATATCGCTGATCGAGAGCATGCCCTCGACGGGAACGTAGTGATAGGCATACCGCGGTCCAGCATCTACCGTGCCTAAACCGAACGCCTCGGGATTCGATGCAACCATGGCCGTGGCGATGAACATCGGGACATAGTTTCTCGTCTCGCGGGGCAGGTAATCATAGATGTCCCAGAACGAGGTGCGTCCTGAGCGTCGCTGCGCCCGTCGCACATTGCCGGGCCCGGTATTGTAGGCCGCCAGTGCGAGATGCCAGTCACCGAACATTGCATACAAATCGTTCATGTGCCGGGCCGCCGCCCGAGTGGCTTTCTCCGGATTCATTCGATCGTCGATCCAGGAGTTTACATGCAAGTCGTAGGCGCGCCCTGTGGCTGCCATGAACTGCCACATCCCAACGGCTGATGCCCAGCTCTTGGCGGTCGGATTCAGACCGCTTTCGATCATCGCGAGATACTTGAGCTCGTCCGGCGCGCCTTCCTCAGCCAGGATCTGCTCGATCATTGGGAAATAGGTCTCGGCACGACTCATCCAGTTGTTGATGTGTCGTTCCGGATTGCGCAGCAGGAATGCAATGGACTGCTCGACGAGGCGATTCTGCGTCATGGCGATCTGAGTGCCCACGGGCCTGACCTCGCGCCTCATCACGTCTTCGAGCAATGGATGCTCTACCGTCTCCAGTTCGGCGAACATCGCCGTCCGGATCTGAAAGATGTCGCCGTGTTGCATGGCGAGGGAATCCGGCTCAGTGCCGTAATAACGCTCGTACTCTGTTATTAACGTGCGATACGTCTCACGGAAACGAGGCCGGTCCATGATCCCCGGCTGCTGGACGAGCGTAGCCAGGTGCGCAAGCGCCATTCCCAGATAATCCTCCGCGGCCTCAGAATTTCCATCGGCCTGTGCGTCTAGGACATCCGAGTGGAGGCGGTAGATGCGGCCGAGGTGACGGAGAATCTCCTCTTCAGAAAGATGAGCCGTTTCTTCCTCCAAGTCAGGAATGCATATAGACTGAGGCACAGCCTGAGTACGGCTGGGGATGGGATCCGCAGGGAGAATCCCGCTTTTCTTGGGCGAAACGACCGGCAAGGATGTTTGCTGGCCGGCGACAGGGAGCACAATTAGCAGGCTGAAAAGCGCCGCAAAAATCGGTCTGAGCACGAGTTCCTCTTCCAGTGCTGATGGCTAGGGGGATTACTTAAAGCTTTACTTCAGGTAGGTCCTTGGAACGATAAAAAGACCTGCACATCGATGCAAGGGTATCGGCTGGAATATTTTCCTATTAAGCGACTGGTTAAATAACCACCGGCACTTCACTCGCGGTCTAAACTGCATGAAATCAAGGCTGTAGTGAGATTATTGGGCCGTTGACGACTGAAGCCGCGAATCTCTTTGCAAAAAATGAGAACGAATGTATTATGAATGATCGATTTCGTCTCTGTGTCTCGTCCGACAGCCGGCTCCCAGCCCGAATGCAGGTCAGACTGAAAGCGGGTATGTTTGAAAGGACAGGCCCGGTATGGTTTCGGGCAGAGCCACTGGCGCGAGCCGTCTCATGAAAGCGGCGAACACCGCACCTTTTCCCGGTATTTCCAGCATCTCCCGTCCAAACTCGACATCACAGATCGAATCCGAAAAGCAGTGGACGTATTCGTGATAAGAAGAATAGGGCCACTCTCCGACATGCTTGATATAGTCGAGGCAAAGGGGGTTCTGATGGATGTAATGAAAGCATCTTTCGGCGTAATCATCGGCCACGACCGCCTTCGTATGTTGCTGGAAGAGTGAGCCCGTAAAATTCTGTTGGGCCTGGATCGCCCGCGTGTAGCTTCTAAGCATTATTCCTATACCCAGATTGAGCTCAAAACCAGTTGCGATGGCTGATCGCGGCACCAGCAGTAGGTGGAAATGCGTCGGCATCAGGCAATATGCAAGGACACAGGCATGAGGCACGACGTGCGTCGAAATCTTCCGGCAGAAGTACCGGTAGTTTTCGGCATTGTAGAAGGCTTTTCTTCCCGCGTTCGTACGGTTGAATACGTGGAATATTAGTCCGTTCGAGAAATCCATGGCGTGATCCCTTTATCCTATAGACACCGGGTTCGCGGGATATAACCTCGTCTAGGAAATTGTAGTCATCGTATCGCTTCGCATAGTCATCGTATCGCTTTACGGAGCCATCGTATCGCTTCGCATAGTCATCGTATCGCTTCGCGTAGTCATCGTATGACTTCACGTAGTCATCGTATCGCTTTACGGAGCCATCGTATCGCTTCGCGTAGTCATTCTATCGCTTCGCGTAGTCATCGTATTGCTTCGCGTAGTCATCGTATCACTTCGCGTAGTCATCGTATCGCTTCGCGTAGTCATCGTAT
>CBFGXY010000316.1:0-2676 GCA_965652945.1 uncultured bacterium | reverse complement strand
TGCAAGGGCGACGGGCGCGTCAAGGGCGAAGAAACCATCACCATAAACGTGCCGCCGGGTGTGCTTGAGGGCAACTACCTCACAATGCGGGGAGGGGGAAATGCCGGACTGCGCGGCGGACCGGCTGGTGACCTTCGCGTTGAAATCGAGGAGGCCCCACATGAGCACTTTACGCGCGAAGGACTGGATATCTACTACGATTGTCACATCTCCTTCCCGGACGCCGTACTTGGAACGGAAGTCGAAGTACCGACGCTCATCGGCGGCGCACGCCTGCTGATCGAGCCGGGAATCCAGTCGGGCAAAATCCTCCGGATGCGGGGACGCGGACTACCCGAGCTAAATGGATCCAGAAAAGGAGACCAGATGGTTCGCGTGCACGTCTGGACACCGCAGAATCCTTCAACGGAGGAACGGAGAGCAATCGAGGCATTCCGAGATTCGGAGTCCTTCGTGCCGAAACCGGAGAAGGATGAGAACCGAAAATCATTCTTCAGCCGAGTTAAAGACGTTTTTACCTGATCCGTACTTAGTGCAGATTCATGGCTGATTTTGATGGCACTCGTTTGCGTGAAATCCTGCGTCATGTGGCCACACCGGTAACGGTGGTCACATATCAGGATGATAATCGCCCGCGAGGTGTCACCATTGGTTCATTTGCAAGCGTATCACTCGATCCGCCCCTGGTCGCATTCAATGTCGACAGGGATACGAATGCCCATGTGATGGGGGAGTCCGGCGGATCGATCATGATAAACATTCTATCAGACGAGCAGGCCACTCTGGCGGATCTGTTCTCTCTCTCGGAGGTGCCCCCGGATGACAAGTTTGCAGAAGTCGAATACGAGATGGTTGATGGTATTCCGGCTTTTCGGAATGCCTCAGCCGTGTTGCAATGCAAGGTGACCGCAGTGCACGAGGCGGGCGACAGCTCGATCATCGTGGCTGAAGTGATCGACGGCAATGCGAATGACGGGCGAGTTCCTCTCCTGTATTTCAATCGCAGCTATCGAAGCGTCGGTCACATCCGCGAACCGGCGCTTCGGGTTCCTGTAAACCGACCGTCGAGTTCAACTCCGTAGGCGCCTGCGCCAAAGAAAGCGAAATCATATCGCGCGGGATCGTCCGGCGATAATCGGCGACACTGCTCGGTAAGCTCAGTTGCCGCTTTCCAATCATTCGACGTGCGGTCCAGGAGCCCGAGTGCTCGTGCTTGACGTCCTGAATGTACATCCAGCGGCAGGACCAGCTGACGCGTCTCGATAGTCGTCCATATCCCAAAGTCTACCGGACCCGGGCGCACCATCCACCTCAAATACATATTTAAACGTTTGCATGCGCTTCCTGTTGAAGGTCGTGCAAGATGCTTCTGTAAGCGCTGGGGAGTGGCCGCGTGTGCAGACATGATCGACTCAGAAAAACCTTGAATCGCGTTTCCGACGTGTTGATGGCTCGCGGAGAGATGGCGGGAAAAGAGTGACTCTACCGAGCTATACTGCCTCAAAAGCGTTCCGAGATTATTGGTAAACCAGTAGGCATCGACCGGTTGGAACGTCCGATGTCGGAAATCATCCAGGGCTGCGCGACTCCCTCCTGACGGAAAATCATACACGAACCGGTAGGGGCGATAGGCCATTCTCTCGCACAAATCGACCATCTTGTTCAGGATGGTGCGCCGCTGCCCCCAGGCAAGAAGGGCGGCGTATAATCCGATGACTTCCTGATCTCGAGGGTCGTCGAACCCATGAGGGATGCTCACAGGGTCGTCCTGGATGAAAGAGGGGGATTCAAACCGCTCGACGAGAGAGTCGAGGTATGTCTTGAGAGCAGAGTTCACAACCGGAAAGATAGAGTGGACGAGCTTGTCAGCCGGCATAATCTTTATGCCCGACGACTGGCCGACGTTTCAGAAACTCGTTGATGGATCAGATCTTCGCGGTGATCATCGGGCAGACTTATATTCGTACGTGCTCTGAATCGGGCCTCGAGTCCTGAGATCCGGATAAAGCGCAAACGATGTCCAGAAAAGGTGCCACCGGCATCTCATCGTTTGCCTTCATCTCAACAGGAACGACGGCTCTCTGTCCACCCCCCCCCCCGTCTGTTCATGCTTCAGTCGTTCGCGTCTTCCCCTCCTGATACGCAAACAGGAAGAGCGGCGCTCTCAGCCCGGTTTCTGGCTTTTCTACTCGACCTGATCATCGTTTTTGTGATGACGATGATTCCCTGGGTCGGAGCGATAATGGGCGTTTTCTACTGGCTCCTTCGTGATGGACTCCCCTTCGATTTTATGGACCATCGATCGATCGGGAAGACCGTGCTCAAGATTAGACCGATTGGGAGGCACGGCGAGCGCGTGTCTGTGCCGGCGTCCGTCAGACGCAACTGGATCCTCGCAATCGGCGCCCTGCCGTGGGTTCTCGATCTTCTTCCATTCATAAAAAAGACGCTTCTTCCCTGGCTTCTGCTCCTTTGCGTCGTACTTCTCATTATAGAGGGCATCCTGGTCCTGATCAGCAGAGATCGGCGTCGACTTGGCGATCGGCTCGCTCAAACATGCGTCGTCAGGTCGAAGGAATGAGCTCGACTACCGACGACGGATGATTCACATTCTCGGGATACTGTTCATCAATAAAAAAGGACGACTCGTCAAAGCCGTCCCTTAATTACTTATGG
>CBFGXY010000315.1:0-2700 GCA_965652945.1 uncultured bacterium | reverse complement strand
CTACTCTTTCATCGGCAGAAATACGCCGCAAGGCTTCACCTCGTACGATGGCGTAAGAGACGTCTTCTATGTGTCCTGCGTCGTAATGAGCTTGATCGGAGCGAGGGAATCTCACTACCCGCTCTGGATCAAGTATTTGCTCGAGGTCACTTACTACGTAAGCGGCGGCCTCTTCATCCTCTGTCAGTACGCAGATTGTCTGCGGATCTGATTGGTAGTGATGTGCGATAAAATATGCCGGTAGACTTCCGGCTGCTCCTCGCAGCGCAGCAACGGTGGGTGGGCTGAGCGCCTGAATGGCGCAATGAGCCTGACGGACCGTATCGGACGGAGCTATTCGCTCAAAAGATTGGCGTACGGACACAACGAGCCTTCGTGGTATTGCGAACAGAAATCTCGCACCCGTTTTCCGGGCACCGGCTCTAAACGAGCGGCCAGGCTCGATGTTCGATCAGTCGCGGATGTTCCACGTGAAACACGTTGGGGCGTTCGAATTTGTGTGTTCCACGTGGAACAGTTGCACTCTACCTCGCGATGGCGTCGCGGACGAACCCGTTGGCCTTGTCGAGACGACTCTTTGCCTCGGATACATTTACGTCCGCAAGAATCATCACAAGAGCCGTCTTCACGTGCCCGTCTGCCGCATCCAGGAAACGGGCGGCCTCACTATAGTCGACACCGGTGATGGTCATGATAATACGGCGGGCTCGCTCAACGAGTTTCTTGTTGGTCATCTTCAGGTCGACCATCATGTTCTCGTAGGTCTTGCCCATTCTCACCATCGCAGTAGTAGTGATCATGTTGAGAACCAGCTTCTGCGACGTGCCGCTCTTCATGCGCGTCGACCCCATCACAACCTCTGGACCGACTACGGGGCAAATAGCTACATCCACATCGAGGTTGAACTCCGATCTCGGATTCATCGTCACGAATAAGGTCTTGGCTCCGACCGACCGAGCGTACTCTACCGCCCCGACGACGTAGGGAGTTCTTCTACTCGCGGCGATCCCGCAAACAACATCCTTTTCATTGACGTCGATCGCCTTCAAGTCTTCCACACCCGACTCTTCGAAGTCTTCTGCTCCTTCCTGAGCTACGAACATGGCGTCCTTGCCGCCTGCAATCAGCCCAACAACCATTTCAGGAGGAGTACCGAAGGTAGGAGTACACTCTGCTGCATCCTGGACCCCAACGCGGCCGCTCGTACCGGCACCCACATAAATGAGTCGCCCTCCATTTCGGAACGCTTCCAGAACGATCTCGACCGCTTGCTCGATATATGGAATCTCACGCCGCACCGCGATGGGAACGAGATGATCTTCAGTATTGATGATCTCTAAAATCTCCCGAGTCGTTGCTCGGTCGATGTCGACAGATTCAGGGTTGCGTTGCTCCGTAGCAAGATTTCGGATCTCGTCAAACAGCGGCGGCTGGCTCATGTGTAATATATGTGCGTTTCCTGTAGTGGAAGAGTATCGCGGCGACTACTGATGCGCCGATCAACGATAAAACGATTATGACGATCCCCGCCCAGTTAACTGCTGCGCGTAAAGGCAACGGCGATGAATCTCCATAAAGCACTGGCGCAGCCCAGAACATCGGATGGGCCTGATAGGTGCCGCTCTCGATAAGAACGAGCTGGGCATGGCGCAGCGCTTCATCTTTATGCGCCCCCTCAGTCAAGTTCCGATAAAAGTTAGTGGAGACGGCCGCCATCGACGCATCCTCCACCAACCACAAGGTCGCAACGACGCTGCCGACTCCACTGGCGCGGAAGCCATACTGAAATCCAGCGAGCCCGTCTCCGGCAATCAACGGGCCCGATGCGGTTGCGCAGGCCGATAGGAAAACGAGCGAAGTGTCGAAGTGACGACGAAGCAGATCGAATGAAAACACCGTTCCGCTCGCTCGAGATGAATCAGGGTTCAGAATGATGGAATGATTCAGCATCGACGAGGGGTCGACTATCGCATGGGTTGCGATGTGAACTGCTCCGGCAGTGGAGAGCTGTTCGAACAGATTGTCAGGCGTAGCCGTCTGCGGAGTCGACACCCAGGAATCACGGACAGCTCGTTGCAACGATCGAACCTCGGTCGGAATCCACGGAAGATCGGCGAGATTCTGAGTGTAGTTATCCGAGGCGGAAAAATCCGAGCGAGAAATGATGGAAAGGTTCGGTGTCTCATCGAGGTCGCCACCTGGCTCTAAAAGCAGGGAAGCTGATAATTCGATTGAAACAGGATGATCGTGAATGAGGTAACGGGCGTGATGATAATCATATTTCCCTAGATACTCGCTTACGAAGGCTGCAAACGGCACATAGAAAAGGACGCCGTCAGGAGTAATGACAAGCCGGTCGCCGTCGTCAATGAAAGGCAGGGCCGGAGAGATCAGCTTATCATACAAGAGGTTCAGGGCCTCGAGCGATACGTTCAGAGATTGATCGCCGTGATCGTCCAATACCGGGAACGCTTCGTAGACCAGGTGGGATAGCTCGAAAGCATCGATGTTAAGTCCGATCGCTGCGACGGTATCTTTGTTTACAACGAAAAGATACGAGTCGAACGGACGGTCGAGCGAAGACGTCGTGGGCGCTATGAGGTAGGACAATAATACCTGCCTCCCCTCGCGAAGACGTGCCTGTAGCTCTAAAAGCAGGGAAGCTGATAATTCGATTGAAACAGGATGATCGTGAATGAG
>CBFGXY010000314.1:0-2700 GCA_965652945.1 uncultured bacterium | reverse complement strand
CATCAACACCGCGGCGCGGCGACTCTTGTCCATCCCGGCCATTCGCCACCTGGATCATCTCGAACGACGGGATCCACGGCTGAGGGAGATCCTGACTCAGCTTCAACCCGGTGTACGAAGTCTGGTGCGAATCGATCGTAAAGAACGTCCGCTCGATCTCGTCGTGCATCCGACGCGCCTCGTTCTCGACGGCCAGTCGCACACGCTGGTCTCATTGCAGGACATCCGTCACGAACTGGAGGACCGCGAGATGGACGCCTGGCAGCAGCTCACCCGCGTAATGAACCACGAGATCGTAAACTCCGTCACACCGATTGCCTCACTGGCAGAATCAGCCGTCGGCAAACTTTCCTCGATGCCGGAGATTCCTGAAAGTGTGATGGGGGCTCTCAGCACGATTGAACGGAGAAGCGCGGCTCTCGTCAGATTCATCGACGCCTACCGGAGCCTGGCTGCCGTACCTCGTCCTCGAATCGAACGCATCGTACTCCAGGATCTCTTCCATAACCTTCGGACGCTCCTCGCCGCCACCCTCCCGAATCACGGCATCGAACTTATTACCGACATTCAGCCGGAGTCGCTCGAACTCGACGCCGATCCGGAAATGATCGAACAGGTGCTGCTCAATCTGCTACTCAATTCGGTCGAAGCGTTCGACGGTCAGACTGATCCTCAGATAACGCTTTCCGCTCGCACCAGCCACAACGGCCGACCAGTCATATCCGTGCGCGACAACGGCCCCGGCGTGGAGCCCGAAGCACTCGGACAGATATTCGTCCCTTTCTTCACCACCAGGCCCGAAGGCTCAGGCATCGGACTGCCCCTGTCACGGCAAATCATGCGGATGCATCATGGCACGTTGTCCGCTACGTCTGTTCCGGGCGAAGGCGCCGAGTTTGAGCTCCGGTTTTGAGTGAAGTATCACGAGGGCAATCACGCCTGAGGCAAAAGCCGACCCGGAACTTTCGCGATGCGCGTCTCCCGCGTCTATGCAAGCTTCGGCAGGACCTTGCGATCCATACTCCATTTCCCCGGTCCATGGGCGGCAACCGCTGCAAAAAGGAGTGCATAGAGCATCGCAAGCTCTCCTCCATTCATAATCGGTACCGCTCCATGCGGGATGTGCCCGACAAAGTACGCAGCCACCATCAAGATCGCGGATAGTACCGCAACCGGGCGCGTGACCAGTCCTATTGCGATCAGAATGCCGCCGAAAAACTCGACGAATCCTGCAAAACCGAGTTGCGAGAACAGACTGACCTGATTCCCGCCGAGAATACCGAAGAGCTTCTGTGCCCCGTGCTGCATGAAAAGAAGTCCGCCGCCGATCCGCAGAAGAGCGTACGTGATAGAGCGAATGGAATTGATGCGCTCGCTCGTGTCAGTGGAAGCCGTATGGCTCGCCATTGTATGTGCCATCAGAGTATGACTTTGCTTGGTTAGGATCCCGTGACCGGGACCTCGATGAGTTGTGTCAGAAGTTCGTATGACCTGAGGCGTGCGGTATGGTCCGTCATCAGGTCCTGGATCATGATTTCATTCGTGTCGAAATCATGGGAGATCTGTTCGAGTTGCTCGCCCACCTGCTGGATCGTGCCGCCCACGAAGCGAGGAGGTATTCGCGATCCCGCCTGGTACTGATCGATAGGGGGCGGTCCGCCCAGCGCCTCAACGGCAGAATCCGGATCTAACATGGGCTCTTTGATACTTCCGCGCGCAAGGTTCTGGTACATCACATGAACCGGTGCCAACTGACGGCGCGCCTCGTCTTCCGAATCTGCAACCACGACGTGGATCGACAGAATGACGGACGGCTCATCAATTCGCACCGGCCCGAATGCGGGTTTGAAGTTCCGCCGATAGCTGTCGATGATGTCTCGCGCGCCGTTCTGGTTGATGAATCCGGCAAAAACGTATCGCAGCCCCAACTGAGAGGCCGCGGACGCACTCCAGGGGCTGGATCCCAGTAGATGTAGCTCCGGCCGTGGATCGATCGTGTAGATCGGCCATTCACCGCAAGGGTGACCGGCCGGAAAATCATCTTCCAACCACGCCAGGAGTTCTACGATTTGCGAATCAGAATCCGCCTGGAAACGCGCACTTCGATCCTGCTGCAGCGCGAAGTCCGTCACCGGACCTGTCGTTGCCCTCCCCGCACCAAGATCGATCCGTCCGGGATAAATCTCGTTCAGGATTGAAAACACTTCAGCCACTTTGAACGGGCTGTAGTGGTTGAGCAACACCGATCCCGATCCGAGCCGGATACGATTGGTCCGGGCGGCAATCGCCGCAATCAGCACCTCGGGTGCGCGTCCGGCAACTCCGGGTGTGCCGTGATGTTCGGCCACCCAGAATCGCTCGAATCCCCACTCGTCTGCCTTTTGTGCCAGCTGAATACTATTCTGGAACGCCTCGTGCCGGCTCCCAGAGGGCGGAACGGGCGAGACATCTACGATCGACAACTTCATTGTTCAGGGTAATAGTTACTGACGCCGCAACCAACGCGATCAACCAACCCTTAGGATGCTATGGGCTCTGATGCAGACAGCATCTCAGAGACCGCTTCAGACAGAGACGTGGTTGAACTGCCGGTCAGACGACTCAGATCGCCGCTGTCTACATACAAATGATCCTCGGCAATCTGCCGGTCCGAGTCGGCGAGGACGGCGGCAGCCTCCTTCGGCATGCCGGTTCCGCTCA
>CBFGXY010000313.1:0-2701 GCA_965652945.1 uncultured bacterium | reverse complement strand
TCTGGGAGCTGAAGTAATCGTCTGCCCGACCAATGTAGCGCCTGACGATCCGCGATCCTACTATTCAGTTGCACGACGGCTGGGAGAGGAGATCCCCAACTCTGTTTATCTGAACCAGTACGACAATCCGTCGAACACGGAGGCGCATTACCGCACCACGGGACCTGAATTGTGGCAGCAGACCGACGGGCGCATTACACACTTTTTTGCCGGCGCAGGTACCGGTGGCACAATTTCGGGAACGACCCGGTACCTGAAAGAGCAGCGAAAGGACCTCAAGACCATCGGGGTAGATCCCTACGGATCCGTCTACTACAAGTATTATCACACCGGTGTGTTCGATGAGAAAGAGATCTATCCCTACCTCACAGAAGGAGTAGGAGAGGACATTCTTGCGGAGAATATGGACTTCGACATTGTCGATGATTATGTCCGTGTGCCCGAACGAGAGTCCATGTTGATGACCCGGAAGCTGGCTTCGGAGGAGGGACTGTTCGTGGGCCAATCCAGTGGGATGGTGGTCGCGGGCACTCTGCAATGGATGGAGCAACACCGGAACGAGCTATCGGAAGATGATGTGATCGTGATTTTGCTGCCCGACTCCGGTTTCCGCTATCTGTCGAAGACTTTCAGCGACAGATGGATGCAGGACCATGGCTTTATCGAAAATCGGTCGGCCCTGACAGTAGATGATATACTTCATCGACGACGTGATCCGATTCCACTGGTATCGGTCGATCCATCAGATACGTTGGGCGAAGCCATTGGCGTGATGGCGAGCCACTCGATCTCGCAGGTCCCCGTCGTCGATGGCGAGAATGTGATCGGTAGCCTTACCGAGTCAACGATTCTCAGTCGATTGATATCCGAGCCCGAGTCGCGCGCCGAGCCGGTACGTGAGGTAATGGACAAACCGCTGCCGATGGTGCGTCGATCTCTGCATCTGGAGAACCTCTCGTCGTATCTTGATCAACACAGCGCCGTCATCGTAGAGGCGGGAACGGACGGCAGGCTCGACATCCTCACGAAGAGCGATGTCATTTCGGCGCTGATGCCGGTTAACGGCAACGAACAGAAAAATTGACAGAAGGGATATACCGAGACATGGATCAGAAGCAGGGTAATCAGAACCAGATCAACATAGAGCTGGGTGAGGCCGTAGCTGAAGGCGAGTACTCGAACCTGGTGATGATCTCCCATTCACCAGAGGAGTTCATTCTGGATTTCATTCGCGTGATGCCTGGAGTGCCGAAGGCTCGTGTCAAGAGCCGCATTATCGTGACGCCCCAGCATGCCAAGCGTCTGTTGTCGGCTCTCGCCGAGAATATCGATCGTTACGAAGCAGCACACGGGGAGATCATCGAGCGTACGCCACCGGGACAGCACGTGCAGTTCGGCGGTCCGCAGGGTCAGGCCTGAGCAGAGACTCACTTCCGGGCGGAGGTAAGAATTACGACGGCCATGATCGCGAATACCACGTGGGGCAGCCATGCTGCTATGGCCGGGTGCAACTCTCCCGAGTAACCGAACGGTTCTGCCAGCTTTTGCAGTGCGAGGTATAAAAACGCGATGCCCAGCCCGATGCCAATTTGTGCTGCCTGCCCGCCGCGCCTGCGCACGGAGGCGATGGGCAGAGCAATGAAGATCAGGATCAGATTGGCCACCGGATAGGCGAACTTGTCATAATACGCCACCATCGTCCGGCCCATTTCGGCGATCCCCGATCTCCGTAACTCTTCAAGGTAGCCGGCCGCATCCGTGATTGTCATAGATTCGACATCGCGTTCGCTCCGCGCCAGATCGTCCGGGAGGAGGTTCAACGTGGTATCGAGCGCGGTAGACCGCACACGAATTACCCGCCCGTCCTGGTCAAACGTCCGTATGACGGGCTCCCGAAGCCTCCAAACCGATAGAGAATCAATCCATTCCATTCGAGGGGAATCGATTCGGCGTTCCATCCTGTTACCGTCGTCGAACTCCTGCAGCGAGATTCGGTGTGCGACTGAGCCCGCACGGTCGTAATAGGAAACGGTGAGAATACTGCCCGGTCGATTCTGTCGGTGGATGTCTGTAGTTGCAACGGTCCTGACCTGATCCTTCAGATACTGCTGCTCAAAATCCAGTACCGTGCGATTGGACTGAGGTACGACCCAACCGTTAAAAAAGAACATGAACACGGTGACACCTATTCCCACCACCGCATACGGGCGCAATATTCGGTAAAGTGAGACGCCGCTGCTTTGCAGAGCGACGAGTTGCATCGATTGCGCGAGTCGGCCCGTGAGGTGAATGGCAGTGAGAAATAGCGCCAGGGGAGAGACCAGTCGGATGATCTCCGGTATGAGATTGGGGTAATACGCCAGAAATACCTCGCGCGTTGGAGCGGCCCGATCGTGAAAGTCGTCCATGTGCTCCGAATAGTGGACCACGATAAAGAACACGATCAAGATTCCGATCAGCAGCGCATAGCCCGTGATCAGGCGACGGACGATATACCAGTCGAATCGTAGCAAGAGACCTCAGACAGCTTCAGCGGAGTGAGACAAACGCAAAGGGCTGTTTAAGATCCCGCGAACAAGGGTTTGTTGGTTCTTGTTCGTAGACTTCGTCCGCCCTTGTGGCGTAGCTTTACGCGTCTCGTCAAGATTCCAATCCGAACTTGTTATGAAGCTCCACGAGTATCAGGCGAAGGACATCCTCG
>CBFGXY010000312.1:0-2748 GCA_965652945.1 uncultured bacterium | reverse complement strand
TCATACGATCACTTCGCGTAGTCATACGATCACTTCGCGTAGTCATACGATCACTACGCGTAGCCATAGGATCACTTCACGTAGTCATAGGATCACTTCGCGTAGTCATCGGATGGCTCTAAGATGCCCCTTACGAGGGCAGATCTACATCTGATTCCGCGCCGTCGCCCTCGAGAAGCTCGTCCACCGCATCTTCTTCTTCGATGGATTCCATCAACGACGCGGCACGGTGCTGATCCCGCTCCACCGTCACGAGACATCCCACGCAATAGTGGTGCTCTTGGGTCGTACCTGTGGCCGCGCCGCCGAGGGCGACGCTCGATACTACGCGCCAGCCCCGTCCAAGCGCGAGATTGAGCTCATCCAGTCCTTCGACGGAATCAGGGCGGACGAGAATTAGAAATGCTTTTTGTTTAGCCATGGGCAGAAGATCTGTTTACTCTCTTCGTCAAGACCATCAGCGAGGCTATTCCGGGCGTCGGGTCGATGGCGATGGGCCTGGCTGCCTGCGTGTTCACAGCGAATCCCGGGAACGAGCTTCGTGCCACAGCTTATCCTTTATTTTTCAGCCGCAATGCTACGAATCGGAATTATCTACGATCTGTTCGAGGATTACCCCTGGAAGCCAGGAGATCCTCCGGACGCCGATGCTGAATACGAGCCGGAAGAAACGGTCGTCGCGATCGAGGAGGCTCTCTCGAGACTTGGTCATTTGCCGATCCGGATTGGGACGGCGTATGATCTCCTCCGTCTGATGCCGAATCCGGGGATCGATGCAGCGGTCAATATCACGGAATCGTACGGGGGGCGAAACCGTGAAGGGTTTGCTCCGACGTTGCTTGAGATGGCAAATATCCCGTTTCTTGGATCGGATGCGCTCACGCTATCTCTCACGCTCGATAAGGCGTGGACGAAGGATCTGGCCATGGCCTCGGGCGTCGACACGCCGGCCTATCGTACGTTCAAAAGCGCCGAGTTCGTACGGACAGACGACCTCCCAGGTGAATTCCCGCTGTTCGTAAAACCTCGTTATGAAGGGTCTTCTATGGGAATCACAAAGGCCAGCCGCGTCGAATCCGTGGATGATCTGAGACGCGAGGTCGACCGGGTATGCACCACCTACCGGCAGGACGCGCTGGTTGAGACCTTCATCGGAGGAGGTGAATACACGGTTGCGGTGGTCGGCAATGATCCCGCAAAGGCGTTGCCGGTACTTCCGAGAGCCGTGGAAGTGAGGACTGGGATCGGGCTGCACGCCCTCGAACATCGAGGCATGCCCGAGCGAGAATATGATTATGAGATCCGAGGCAATCTCACGCCGGAGCTCGAGCGCCGGCTTCAACGTGATTCGGTCAGGCTATACGAAAAGCTCGAGTGCCGCGACTTCGCGCGACTGGATTTTCGAACCGATTCTGACGGCAGACCGTTCTTCATCGAAATCAATCCCCTTCCCACGTTCGCTCCCGACGGAACGTTCGCGGTTATCGCAGAGCTTCTACAGCGTCCGTATGAGGATCTTCTCGCCGAGATATTTGACCGCGGACTTCAACGCCTCGCATCCAGACCAGAGACGGCTGAGACGCAGTCCGATAGGTCTGTGGTTCAGGGCTGACCGGGAGAAGGATTGGCTGCAATAAACATTTCTCGATGATTACCGTGCCTGCTCAGATATCGCCAGATCATCCTCGGTGGACGGACTGGATGTGGCAAATGCAAAATCGCATCCATGACGAGGAGACGTTGTACCACTGGATCAGGCCTACAGAGGATGAGCTCGAGGCCATCCGGAAGACCGCATCCGTCTTCCGATGGAATATCACGCCCTATTATGCCTCGCTGATGGATCCGGACGACCCGACGTGTCCCATCCGTCGGCAGGTTGTCCCTACGATGGATGAACTCAAGCCTGACATCGTAGGCGTGGTGGATCCGTTGGAGGAAGTTGCGCACTCACCGGTGCGTAATCTGATCCATAACTATCCCGATCGCGTGGCTTTCTGCGTAACCGCGGAGTGTGCCATCTACTGCCGATATTGCCTCCGCAAAAGGATGGTGGGTTCGGCTCATGCCTTCATGCGGAAATCGGAACTACAGGAAGGAATCGATTACCTGGCGGCCACTCCGGAGATCCGCGACGTACTGCTGACGGGCGGCGACCCACTGACCTTCAACGAGGCAAATCTCGACTGGCTCTTGACGCGGATTCGAGCGATCGAACACGTAGAGATCATTCGGATTGGATCTCGTATGCCCGTCAAATTACCGTTTCGTATCACTGATGAATTGTGCCGGGTACTTGAAAAGCATCATCCGATCTGGATCAATACGCATTTCAATCATCCAAATGAAGTAACCGACGAGGCGGCTGAAGGAATCGATCGTCTGCTTCGCGCGGGTGTACCAGTGGGAAATCAGACCGTCCTGCTGCGGGGCATCAACGACGATCTGAAGACCTTGAAGGAGCTCAATGAACGACTGGTGCGAATCCGAGTGCGCCCGTATTACCTGTATCAGGCACAGCTAATCGGCGGGACTGCGTCTTTCCGGACGTCCATTGAGAAAGGGATGGAATTGATGGAAGGGCTGCAAGGAACCACCAGCGGCTTCGCCATTCCCCGATACATCCTCGACACGCCTCACGGCAAGGTGCCTCTCAACGGATCCTACGTACTGGGGCGGGCAGGCGATCATGTGGTGGTTCGAAGTGCCGGAGGCAAGCTGTGGGCCGAGCCAAATCCACTACCGGCC
>CBFGXY010000311.1:0-2781 GCA_965652945.1 uncultured bacterium | reverse complement strand
GCCCCCGGTTTCACGACACCACTCAAGCAATTCATCCGCCCGGTCGATGGGATAGGGCAACACTGGCGAATCCTCATCGGCGTCAATGGGGCCGTCCTCTTCCATGATAAAGCCGCCGCCGATCGAGTAGTATGTGCGATCGACAGTTCGCGACGGACCGATCGCCCGAAGGGTCATTCCGTTGGGATGTAGCGGAAGACTGTCCCATACGAATCGGATATCGGTATCCGGATCGAATGCGATCGTGGCCTGGCCGACGAGAGGCAGGGTTTGACGCTGCCGTACGTCCTCGACATCATCATGAATACGGTTGACGTCGCATGTGACGGGATCGCGGCCAAGCAGTCCCATTACGACGGCTACGTCGGTACCATGACCTATCCCGGTTTTTGCGAGTGATCCGTACAGCGACACCTCGACGCGCTCAAACTCGTTTCCGTTGAGTAGGACCTGATCTCGGAACAGGTTCGCAGCTCTCCACGGTCCGAGAGTATGCGAACTCGATGGTCCGACCGCAATCTTGAACATGTCCAGAACGGAAACAGGGTCTGCCATGGTCTCTGATTAGATATGGAGGGCAACGGTGAGACTTAAACGCGTGTGGATGATAAAGTTATTCAATTGTTTGGACGAAGTGAGGATTCTACGCAGGAAAAGAGTGTCGTAGAGAAGGGTCAGGGTGATAGCAACTCATGACCTCACCTCGCTCCAGCCACGCAATCCTTCCCGTTTCTGCCTTCCCAAGAACAACAAACCAGTGTAAGCCAGCCTGCCATCAGGGACAATGCTCCCAACCACTTGCGCGCGGCAGACATCCCGGCGATATTCCCTTGTCTACAATCCCTTCGCCCAGCCTTCCCGATCACCCGTGCAGCCTCCGCACGATCGTCCATTACGATGAAATCCAATCCCTTAGTTGCGCCATACCATCGGCTGATCCCGCGTACTTTCTATCGCAGTCTGCTCTATCCCATCCTCGCACTTCTGCTCATTACTGTCGGCGCATGTGCAGGTAGTGCCGTCGAGACCATCGTATCAGACGCCGAATCGCCAAATATCCGATCCGCGCCGGCGACTCCCACTACGCGTATACTTTCAGCCGTACAAGCGATCGAGGCGGAGACGGGAGGAACGATCGGACTTTCGGTACGGCACGTGAACCGTCCGCTCGAACTCGATCACAACGCGGATGACGTATTTCCCGCTGCAAGCGTCATCAAACTTCACCTCCTGACCGTCCTGCATCTACAGGCGGAGCGCGGCGAGTTATCATTTGACGAGGTAATGGTTCTGACCGAGGGCGATAAAGTTGGAGGCAGTGGTCAACTGCAGCACGGGCCGGACGGCAGCGAGTACACGCTCGACGAACTGGCACGCCTGATGATTGTGGTGAGCGACAACGTGGCCACGAACATGCTCATCCGCCGGGCAGGCGGCATGGGAGCAGTCAACACGGAGCTCCGTGGCCTGGGTTTCGAGCAGAGCCGCTTCGGGCGCCTTATGATGGACGTCGACGCCCGCGCGCGGGGCATCGAAAACGACATCACGGCGTCCGAAACGACAGAGTTTTTAGTTGCACTCGAACGCCGGCTCGTTGGGGCACCCGAGACCTCTCGCGCCGTGTTGGACGTCCTTCTCAAGCAGGAGCTGACCGACTTGATGCCGGCATTGCTGCCCGAGGGTGTCCGCGTAGGCCACAAGACGGGTTCGCTCGAGGGAATCAGTCACGACGCGGGCATCATGTACACTCCTTCAGGACCAATTGCGGTCACGATTCTGACGCGCGACATTCCCGATCCTGCTGTCTCACGAGATGCAATCCAGCGTATTGCACGTGTAATTTACGACGAATGGGGTGCCAATCCGGATCCGATTGCTACAGGAGTTGCGGCCATTCACGAACGCTATGGAGGCCGTGTCGCGGTGTCGGCGCGGCACCTTACGTGGGGACTGTCCTTCGACTACCACGCCGATCAGAACTTCACGATCGCCAGCGTTATGAAGACACCCATTCTGGTAGCGCTGTACCGGCACGTCGAGCGCGGCGAGGCATCGCTGGATGAGATGATCGTAATGCGGGAGGAGGACATCGTACCGGGTTCGGGGCGCATCCAACATGATCCACCGAATTCCGAATACACTCTGGGCGAGCTCGCCAGGCTGATGATCGTGATAAGTGACAATACCGCGACCAACCTGGTCATCCAGCGCCTCGGATTTGATGCGCTGGCGCAGGAGTTCGCGGCGATGAGGCTACCGAATACGCGTATGAGCCGCCGATATTACAATGCCGCCGACGGTCCGCCAAACCTGGTCAATGCGCGCTCCCTTGCTCGCACGTATACGTTACTCGAACACCGGGAAGCGGCAAACTCCGAATTGTCGGATGAGATGCTGGAGATCCTTCTGGCTGTCGAAGACACCACACGAATCGTCTCGGGAGTGCCTTCCGGGACGCCGGTGGCCCACAAATCGGGATGGGTCCGCGGAGTAAGCCACGACGCGGGCATTATCTACTCTCCAACGGGGCCGATCGTGCTTGCAATTCTGACCGAGAACATTCCCGATCCGGAGGACGGTCTGGCAGTGAACCGAGAGGTGGCGCGACTGGTGTGGAAGTTCTGGGCCGAACCCGACGGGGAGTGACCAAACGTCATGCTCTCCTTGCATCGCCCCCATCGGACCTGAATCCGTCCGGTTGACTACTGCTGACGCTGCGAGAGAGCTGACCCCTCGCTCAGCAGGCGATCACGGAATGCGCTGTGGCACGCCACACAACCG
>CBFGXY010000310.1:0-2790 GCA_965652945.1 uncultured bacterium | reverse complement strand
ATTCGATGTGCTGATCGCCACTCCGGATGTAATGGGTAAGATCGGAAGGCTGGGCCGCTTCCTGGGACCGCGCGGTTTGATGCCGAACCCGAAAAGCGGAACCGTAACGATGGACGTGGCCGAAGCCGTGCAGCAGGTAAAAGCGGGGCGAATTGATTTCCGCGTAGATAAGAGTGGTAATCTGCACACGGCCATCGGCAAAGCCAGCTTCACCGAGCAGCAGATCCGTGAGAATGCGGAGAGCTTCCTCAAAGAGGTGATGCGCCTGCGCCCTGCTTCGGCAAAAGGCGCGTATGTACGCTCGATCACTCTGTCTACGACGATGGGGCCGGCAATTGCCGTCGATCGCAGCGCAGTTGTCAGCGATCTGCGTTAATCAAACCACCGGCCTGCGAGGCGACGAAAACTTTATTGTCATGACTCGAAACGAAAAAACGGCGGCGGTCGACGAGATAACCGAACTTCTCGAATCTGCGCCAACCGTATATATCACCAATTACAGTGGCCTTACCGTAGAGCAGGCCAACAATCTGCGCGGACAGTTCCGTGAAGAGGGCATCCGGTTTCGCGTGCTGAAAAACACGCTGGTTCGCCTTGCCATGGAGAGAATCGGCGGATACGATGCACTGTTCGAGCATCTGCACGGACCCACGGCGGTTGCGTTTGCCGAAGACCCGTCGGCACCTGCCCGCGTGATGAAAAAATTCCTGAGCTCACAGGGTACGGATTTACCCGAGCTCAAGGCTGCCTACATCGACGGGGCGTTCTACGGCCCTGATGCACTCGACGTACTGGCATCACTGAAATCCAAAGACGAACTCATCGGCGACATTGTGGGGCTGCTGCTTTCGCCGGCCAGCAACATCGTCGGTGCCATCCAATCGCCTGCACAGACGCTCGCCGGAGCGATCCGTACGATCGCCGAGAAGGCCGAAGCGTAGGCAAATGGGCATCGTGCCCGCATCCATTAACCTTAATTTGCAGCGCAGTCCGACACGAGACGAAGACCGCTGCTGGAAACACATTCAACAATGGCAGATATCAAAGAACTCGCCGAACAGCTCGTCAACCTGACAATTAAAGAAGCCAGCGACCTGGCGCAGCTGCTCGAAGACGAATATGGAATCAAGCCGGCTGCCGCCGCAGTCGCCGTTGCAGGACCCGCCGCCGGTGGTGACGGTGCTGCCGCAGCAGAAGAGCAGACCGAGTTTGACGTTGTCCTCACCGCAGTAGGTGGCAATAAGATTGCGGTCATCAAAGAGGTACGCAGCATTACGGGCCTTGGACTGAAAGAAGCCAAGGATCTCGTCGACGGCGCTCCGAATACCATCAAAGAGGCCGCACCGAAAGAGGAAGCCGAAGAAATCAAAGGCAAACTCGAAGAGGCCGGCGCCGAAGTCGAACTCAAGTAATCCACTGCGGTCGTTAGCACGATATCAGATTGTGTACATATCGCAGTTTGAAGTCCTGAGGCAAAGCAAGCCGATCTCGATAACCGGGGTCGGCTTGTGCCGCTTCAACCAACATTCGGATGGGCTAAGCCCGGCCGAAACATGACCTAGGACGTTGCGTTTCTTACCTGATCCACCTTTCAGATTTGAGGCGCACGGACTATCCCCCCGCGTCGCGAATCACGCAGACCGATAGCTTATGTCGACGAATGGTCAGTACAAACCGGTAACCGAGCGTCATAACTTCTCTCGGATTCCGGTTCATCATGATTATCCAGACTTTCTGGAGATTCAACTTCAGTCATTTGAGGAATTTGTGCAGGCGGAGGTCTCGCCGGAGGAGCGAGAAGATATCGGCCTGCAAGCCGTCTTTAAGGAGCACTTCCCGATCCAGGATAGCCGTGAACGCTATACGCTGGAGTTTATTCACTACGGGCTGGACGCTCCGAAGAATTCCGTAGAGGAATGTATCGCACAGGGTCTCACCTTTGCCATTCCGCTGAAGGCGAAACTTCGCCTCTCGAGCAAGGAGGACGAGGATGAGGATGAGGCAGAGGAAGCGATCGAGCAGGAAGTATATCTCGGCAACCTTCCGTATATGACCGAACGAGGAACGTTCGTTGTCAACGGTGCCGAGCGTGTCGTGGTGTCACAGTTGCATCGCTCGCCGGGCGTGTTCTTCGGCCAGAGTGTGCATCCCAACGGCACCGATCTTTACTCGGCGCGCATCATCCCGTTCAGGGGATCCTGGATCGAGTTTTCCACGGACGTCAACAACGTCATGTGGGCCTACATCGACCGGCGGAAGAAGCTGCCCGTAACGGCACTGCTTCGCGCGTTCGGATTCTCGGACGACGACGAGATTGTCAGCATTTTCGACCTTGCTGACGACCTCCCGATCAAAACCAAGCGTGGGTTCGCCCGCGGAGTCGGACGGCATCTCGCCGCATCGGTTACGGTTGAGAAGATCACCGAGGTCATCGATGAAGATACCGGTGAAGTGATCGAGGAACGGCGCGAGCGGGAAGTTCTGCTTCCGGCCGACCACGAACTCACGGAAGAGGACTACGATCTGCTCAAGGAAGCGGGAATCCAGAAGGTATTTCTGCTGAAAGACGAAGAGGAAGACGACGAGCAGTCCCTCGACAAGACCACGCTCATCAATACGCTGCGCAAGGACCCGACGCACTCGGAAGGCGAGGCGCTCGAGTACCTTTACATGCAGCTCCGCGGTACGGAAGCTCCCGACCTGGAGACGGCTCGTGGAGTTCTCGATCGACTGTTCTTTTCGGAGCAACGTCCATATACTCCACTTCCGACGGTTCCACGATCGGGAAGT
>CBFGXY010000309.1:0-2792 GCA_965652945.1 uncultured bacterium | reverse complement strand
AGCGCTGCAAAACCTGCACGTGGTATTTTGTCTTGACCGGGGGGGGCTTGCCGGTTTTTTCCAGAGCCTCCGCCGCGCGCCTCGACTCGGCTTCGACCTTCTCCCGGTTCTGCTGGCTTGCCTCGACCATTTCATTAAACGAACGGGCGAGTTCCCCTACCTCGTCACGCGCACCGATCTTGACCCGAATGCTGAGGTCACCGGCCGCGACGTCGCCGGCGGCTCGTCGAAGCGTGTCTACCGGACGAATTACGGTGGTTCGAACAATTAGCAGGATAATGCCTGTCAGCAGAGCCAGCACCACGGAGATAGCGATGGCGATCGAGAAGCCCGCTGATTTCTGCGCCTCGAGGGTGCCCGCCGGCATCGCAAGGACGACGTTGCCGAGGTAGGTGCCTGCCGATTGATTGAGAATCGGAGCGGATACCAGAAGCACACGCTCCCCATCGTTCGACTCGACCCAGACCGTCGAAGGCTCTCGGGTCTCGGTTACCGCACCACGATACGAGTCGGGGAAGGAACGAGAGACAAGTTCACGTCCGGAGTGGTTCATGAAAATCCCGCCTGAGACGGCGCCGCTCTCCGTCAGCATGCCCAGCTTTTCGTTCAGGCTTTCGGTGTCCTCCATGATCATATCGAATGGAGCCTGCACGGCAAGCATGCGTGCGAAGAGCGTACCCTGCCGCTGAAACTGCTCTTCCGCCGAGTCAAACGTGTGAAAGGCAAAGACCGTGAAGAGGATCAGCGTGATCGCAGCAATTCCGCCGAGAAGTACACCGAACCGGATGTTCAAGCCCAGTTTCGAAAATGCCGAAGCCGTGCGGGCCGAAGTCGACTTGATGGTTTCCTGATCTGAGTATTGCACGGGGGATAAGGCTAAAGATTAGTTGACGGCGAGGAATTCGGTGCGCTCATGGTATCGCTGAGGGATGGACAGCGCCGCAGCGTCTGCAGAGCGTTTGTTGACGGTAAGGCGCACGGTCGATCCGTCATGGAAGAACGATATGTGAGCTCCGTTTTCCACCCAGCCCGATGTCGGAGCTATCAATGGAATTCCCTGGGAAGCGGTGTTTTTAATCAGGAACTCCCGCCCGATGCGCGACGAAACGATGGGATCCTCATCGTCCAGGATCCAGATCGCCTGCACATCATTTTTGCGAATCAGATCACGGTATGCCGGTGCTACATCGGTGATTTCTTTCGTGTACGAGAGAAATACCGTAATTCCGGTCGATGCCGATGCTTGCTGAATCTGGGTGAGAAGTCCCGAAGCAGATGCTCTGTCCTCGGTCCAGATAATGCCGACTCGCTCGATGTCGGGCTGAATCTCTTTCAAGACAAAGAGTTGCTGTAGCGGGCTCACGGAGGTCACCGAAGCGGTTGCCCCGAGGCCGGCACCGAGTACAATCACGACGGCTGCAAGCAGGGTAGTGCGATGCATGTCTGGCGGGTTTGTATGAGTTGATCCAGGCTGTATAATCGTCGGAGTCGCCGCCAGCCTTAACAGCTTCGCTATCGATTCGTCTTGAATCGGGTGGAAGCGGCCCCGAAAAGGAAGGCAGGGCTCAAAGCACCTGTGGGCGCGCGTTCACGAAGAGACGGCAGCGCCGAGCCGATTCCTGCGCGTGCCGGCCATGAGTGTGCCGGCGATGTCTTGAAGCGGTAATACGGCATCGGCGAGTTCAGCCTCGATCACACCACGGGGCATTCCATATACCACGGACGTCTCGGCATCCTGGGCCATCACCACGCCGCCTTGTTCCCTTACGCGCCGGCTTCCGTCTCGCCCATCGCGGCCCATTCCGGTCAGTATGAGAGATGCGACCTTTCCGTCGAACACATCGCACGCCGCATCCAACATCACATCCACGGAAGGTTTGTGAAGCGTATCGGGCTGTGCCGGTGTGAACCCTTCGACTCGGTCTCCATGGCGTACCAGGATCAAGTGTCGACCGCCAGGAGCGATCAGGACCCGCCCCGGTCGCAGTTCATCGCCCGATTCGGCTTCTTTGACATGCAGTTCGCTCTGCGCATCGAGGCGAGCGGCAAGTGAGCCGGTAAATCGCGGCGGCATATGCTGCGCAACGATGATGGGAAGCGGAAAGTCGCGAGACAAGCGCGGGATGATCTGTTGAAGTGCAAACGGGCCTCCCGTCGACGATCCGACTGCCAGGACCTGCATCTCAGCCAGGGAAACGATTTTCCTGACGGGTGCGGCTTTACTCAGGCGGGGAAGGGATCTTCCCGCGACGGCGCGGATCTTCTCGACCAGAATCGACCGGATTCCCTCAAAGGAAGTCCCGGGCGAGGTGCTGTTCTTCGGAATGAAGTCGAGGGCTCCGGCTTCAAGTGCCTCCAGGGTAGCGGCTGCGCCCTCCTGCGTCATGGAGCTTACCATGACCACCGGCACGGGGCGGGTCGCCATGATCCGACGGAGCGCCGTAATGCCATCCATTCGGGGCATCTCGATGTCCATCGTCACGACGTCGGGGCGCAGAGTCGCAACCTTTTGCAGAGCCTCTATGCCGTCTCGTGCAGAGTCCACGACCTCGATGCCGTCGGCATTGTTCAGAATCGAGCTGATCGTCTGCCGCATAAATGAGGAATCATCGACGACGAGGACGCGAATGGTACGAGAGGGCTCCATCAGTGAATTCGGCTTTCGATCGTAATCAATAATCGGTTCAAGCGGCGTGGTCCGGTAATTCAGTCCTCGCCCGGACCTGCTCGCCATGCATTCGGACCAGTTCTCCGACATCGCTTTGAGGGTCTTGCGCTTCCAGACAGCAACG
>CBFGXY010000308.1:0-2792 GCA_965652945.1 uncultured bacterium | reverse complement strand
CAGGATTGAGCGAAGTGCGTATCGTACGAGACCTCATGCAAAGACCACGAGTGGTTGCTGCCTGGCAGCGGTAGTCATCCTATGACTCAGCGTAGTGATCCTAGGACTCAGTCCGTCCACAATGCGCGTCGAGGACACCCGCATCGGGTTTGATCATTGCCCGTACGGTGTCCACGGAACGCGATTCGTAGATGGCTTCTCTCGCCTGGTCGTTGCCAAAGAAACGGGCGATCTGGGCCATAATCTGAACCTGGGAGGTCATTTCCTTCTCGGGCATGAGAATCAGGAAAATCAGGCGGGCGGGCAGGTCGTCAGGGCCTCCAAAGTCGACGCCGTTCTCGCTGTGGCCCACCACCAGGACGGGCCTCATGAGACCTGAAACACGAACGTGTGGAATGGCGATTTCATCTCCCAGGCCCGTTCCTATCATCGCCTCGCGTTTCAGAACGGCTTCGACGACGCGCTCTTCGTCAATATTTACCGCCGAGGCGGCGGCTGCAACGAGTTCGTGGATGACTCCTTCACGGGAGTCCGATTGGAGTGAAGGCAAGAAGAGGTTTGTAGTGAGCAGATCTTCGAGTCGGTGCACCTTTGGCTGCGAAACGAACATCTTCATCATCGGGCCGCTGACGATCGAGCTGAGGAGTGCCAGCACAACGAGTGCGACGAACATTTCCGACTGAATCACTCCGTACTGCATGGCCAGAAGACCGAGGATGATCTCCATTGCTCCGCGAGCGTTCATGCCCAGCGCAATGGCCCACGAATCCCGAACGGGCAGATTCCCAAGGCGCGCGCCGATGAGACATCCAACGATCTTCCCCGCGAAGGCGACGACCAGCACGCCGAGAGTCAGCGACCAATTGAAGCTTCCAAGGAAGTCGGCTTCGAGCCCGATCGATACGAAAAAGATCGGAGCGAATATATAGGTCACGAACTGATGCAAAATCGAGCGCGTTTGCGGTCGCATATGCGTCGAGTCGCCGATCGCGATGCCCACCAGGAATGCTCCGAAAATCGCGTGGATGCCGATCGCTTCCGTGGCGGCGGCTCCTGCCAGTGTGAGCACAAGCGTCAGGCTGAGAACGCCTCCCGGCCAGCTCAGCCGGGACTGAACCCAGGGCAGAAACCTGTGGACGATACCTCGTCCAATCGTCAGCGAAAAGGCAACCAGCAGAAGCGTCAGGGTAATGGTCATCCCCACCGAAAGTCCGCCGGATCCCTCGGCCGTTTGCACGTTCATCATCCCCAGAACGATCGAGAAGATGATCCAACCGACCAGATCGCTGAACATGGCGGCTCCCATGACGAGCATCCCTACATCCGTTTTGAACAGATCCAGGTCCATCATGATCTTCGCGATGACCGGCAGTGCCGAGATGCTGAGCGCGGTACCAAAAAAGAGTGCAAATGTCAGGACATCCGCCCCTTCCTCGATTCCCCAGAAAGCCGGCGCGGCATATGCAGCCGCGAATCCGACCAGAAATGGTACGGCGGTTCCGAAGACTGAAATCAGCAGTGCCGCCTTTCCCTGCCGCCAGAGAACACTGAGGTCGATTTCTAATCCGGCGATGAGCAGGAGGAATACGACGGCGAGGGTAATGACAGTATGATAGGCGATCGCCACCGGCCCCGTGGCTGGGAAAATGGCACTGAATGTACCGGGGAAGAGCGCTCCGAATACGGTGGGGCCAAGCAGAATTCCAGCCAGGATTTCGCCAACGATGGCCGGCTGTCGAAAATGATTGAAGATCTCGCCGAATGCACGCGCCACGGCCAGCATAAGTGCAAATCCGGCCAGGAGTGTTGTGATTTCAGCGGGAGTGAGCTTCTCCATAAAGGCGAGTCAGAGTTCGGCTTTCGATGTTCGGTCAAGCCAGTGGGGGCACATCCCGCACGACCCAGAGATTGCATGGGATTTCGCGCAGCACCCATTCCATATCCGATGGGAACAGTCGCTCAAAAAAGTGTGAGCCTCTTCCGGTGGATGGAATAACGAGAAGGTCCGCATCCATGTCTCGGGCAAAGGTTGAGACCACATAGCCCGAATGCCCCTGAAGACATTTTGGAATCACATTCACGCGAGTCTCACCTGCAGAGTCCACAAAATCCTGCAGGAGGGATTCTTCTTCCTCCAGCGATCGTGTCTTGAACTTCTGACCCTGAGAGTGAAGCATCCCCTCAGACATCACGATGGCATCTCCGAAATCGGATACGACACGCACCACGTGCACCTCATCGAGTTCGGTGGCTTCCGCGTATCTCAGCAGTTTCACCAGTGAGATCAGAGAGTTCTCGGAATAATCTGTTACCAGTACGGCTCGCTTGAATGGCTCAGGTTCAAGCCGTGGCTGAGTTAGCAGCATCAGAGAAAAATCGGCTGACCGAACCAGATTCCGTGCGACGGATCCGAGATAGTACTTCAAGCCGGTTTCCTTCTCCAGAGCACCGGCAATGAGAAAGTCAATCTCATGATCTGCAGCTGCCTTGATCAGAGCCTCGTCGGGTGCACCGTCCTGCCATAGCAAGGGCGTTTCAGGGGGCAGACCCGCCTCGACTACCGCCTCGCGCAGCAGGTCCTCCTTGTCGTCAGAGGGAACACCTACATGCACGAGACTCACGCGCTCTGCCAATGCTCGAGCCTGAACGGCAGCCTCGTTTAGTAGAGGCTGCATCCGCGGCGACAGGGCCACTGCGATTCCCAAGTGACGGTAGACAGACATCGATCGCTGGTAAATTTCAAAGCCGAAAGTTTACGGCAGGCCGAAGATAATGGATATGATACCAACGTG
>CBFGXY010000307.1:0-2799 GCA_965652945.1 uncultured bacterium | reverse complement strand
CAGCCCCTCCGGGCGTCGGCTTATGGACGAAGCTGGCACTGTCGATCGGAGCGGGATATCGAACCGCTGAGCAAACGTCTGCGGTACCAGAATAAGAGTGATCAATAAGACCAGAAACGTGCGCACGAAATTGCAAGGTACGATGCCGGCCAGTCTAACGTCAGACGCCCACATCGTCATTTGACAAAGCGGCAAGGATCAGGATCGGTTCGCATCGATCGCCGGGCATCCGATGCGTCCGGAGTGGTCGGTTGCGCTCTACGATCCGAAATCGACCGTGGGTGCCTGCTGAGCACCTTCTTCGGCCTCGAACGGTACTCGCCTCTCAAATCCCGTCAGGCCCGCAATAATGTTCGTGGGGAAGCGTCTGACGGATGTATTGTAGCTGCGAACGGCGCTATTGTAATCACGTCTCGCCGTAGCGATGCGGTTCTCGGTTCCTTCCAACTGCACCTGCAGGTCGCGGAACGCCTCTGTTGCGCGCAATTGCGGATAGTTTTCCGATACTGCGAGAAGCCGTGACAGTGCACCGCTCAGCTGTGACTGAGCCTCCTGAAAGCGCTGCATAGCCGCCGGATCGGAGAGGTCATCAACCGTCAGATTGATGGATGTGGCCCGTGCTCGTGCCTCGACAACCGATTCCAGAGTGGAACTCTCGAAGTCGGCAGCGCCTCGGACGGTGTTGACGAGATTCGGGACCAGATCGGCCCGCCGCTGGTACTGAGATTCGACATCGGCCCATGCATTCTCCACGGTTTCGTCTTCTGCGACCAGCCGGTTGTAGGTGTTACAGCCGCTGCATCCGGCAAAGGCCACCAGCAAAAGTATTACCAGCAGTACGATCGATCCGGTGCTTCGCATTCTGCCATTGCGTCAAGTTGATATTGAAGGACGCGCGGGAATACGGAAATTTCAGCCTGGAGTTTCTACCGCAGATCGATGCCGGTCATTGTGAAGAGAGGAAGTTCCGTCAGTGGCCGGTTCTCTTCGAGGAATCGCCTGAGGATCCGCTGCATATTGCCTTGCACGCGGACAGCCACGAGCTGATTGTCGTGAAACGCGATCAGATACAATCCTCGAACGGTGCCTCGATGGGATCGATAGTATAACTGCGCGGAGAGGTCGGTGTCGCGTACTACGATTGCCTTCTCCCAACGCCTCTGGTTGAGTCTCAGGATTCTGTCCAGGTCAATCGTGCGCCGGCGGGCGTCGCCGTTCCATCTCACATCATAGATGCCGACACGGATGCGGTCCATGTCGTGCAGGTACGCGCCGGCCAACCTCGTCTCCTCTCGATCGATCAACCCTACGACCGATTCGGCCATATGGATGGTACCTGAACCCACATTCAAAACGAAGTTACGCTTCAACTCAAGATTCGGATGCTGCCTCTCCACGTCGCGCTTGAGCTGTGACATCTCTCGCGACATGAAGCAGCCCGAAAGCAGGGGCATCATGACGAGGACCGCCAGAATCACGATTCGAGTGCGAGTCATTGCGTCAGTGATGTAGCATCGAGATTCGATAGTGGCTGAATATCGAATTTCCGGCCGATGAGCGCGATCTCTGCAGGATCGATGTTGCCAACGATGTTGACGAATGTGGCCGTTTTTCCGGAATTGTCCAGCACAGTGACCATCAACCCGGAGATGAGGTCATTTACGTCGCGAAGTTGAACATCGATGTTCTGTTCATCGCCTCGCACGCGGACGGCGGTTTCCCAACCGGTTCGTGTGAGCCGCCCGCTCACGTTTTGGACGTATTCGGCCACGCTTTGAGAGTGATCTTCCGGCAGTTCATACATCCTCACCTGCACTGCTCGAAGACGTGAGAGCACCTCCGCCAGTCGGGCATCTTCGTGCCGGGAGGCTTCTACCACGAGTCGCAGAAGCGAACCTTTGACGTTCACCTCTACGCGGGGCTGCGCCGGAAAGAGCGCGTCCAGGCGCCCGAAGTCGACGAACCCTGCATCGCGTTCGAGATCGCTCTGAGCCTTCGCCGATGGCGCGGCCAGCAGGCAAGTAAACAACAGGATGGATATCGATATGGATTTTCGAAGCGTAGTCATGGCGTGGTTTTCTGTCTGGATGGTTCTGTATCCGGGGTTGCCGTGCCCGTGTGGTGGTCGTTCGGAATTTCCAGGAGTTCGCTCCGGATCGCCTCACCCGTACGGAGGCCCGCGTCGGCAACGAGCGCAAACGCAAACTTGACGTCGTGAAGTGCTTGCTGAACCTCCGAGGTCGTTGGAGCCGGTTCAGAATCTCGTGTCGTGGGAATTAGGACCAGCGCCAGCAGAAGCACTACACATGCGCCGGCCAGGGTCAGACCGGCCTGCATGCGGCGTGAAGGCCGGGCAGAGCGGTCGCCGGCGGATTGCCGGATCCGCATCGCTACCTGCCTGCGCATGTCGGCGGGGCTGGCATATCGGGGAAGAGACCGGAAGGCTTCTCGAAGCATACGCGCCCGTTCCAGCTCTCGTCGCACCTCCGGATTTCGTTCGGCATCCCATAACAACTCATCGGCAGCTGCGCTGTCGAGTTCGCCGTCCAGGTAGCGGTCTATTCGAGTGTCCATAGCTCTCAAATTTCGTTTCCAATCTCCTCGGGAAGCAGATCACGCAGCCGGCGGCGCGCCCGGTGGATGTAGACTTTCGTGGTATTAAGCGGAAGATCCATCGTCTGAGCAATCTCGTTGTACGGCAGCTCCTGGATTTCCCTTAGCAGGATCAGCGTGCGGTAAGGCTCGTCCAGCTCGTCCAGCCAGTTGAGGATCAGTTGCATCAGATGCTTGCTATGCGCT
>CBFGXY010000306.1:0-2800 GCA_965652945.1 uncultured bacterium | reverse complement strand
CTGAATGATGATCCGTACGATCCCATATCGAAGCATGCACGTGATCTCGTTGCGGACCAGGGAGACGACACTCCGATTGAGTGGCTGCATCGAGAGGAACGGTACGGGGAGAAGCTGGCCACCCCGGACACGACGATCGCTGATCTGATAGGGGACATCGATCCGATCAAGGCTGCGCATCAGCGCTTGACCTACGCGGACGAGGAAGTGCTGCACTTCGGAATCATCCCGCGCACCAATCGAGGGATCTTTGCAATCAACGAACTGCCTGACCTGCAGCCTCGGATTCAGGTGGGACTTCTCAATATCATGGAGGAGCAGGATATCCAGATTCGAGGGTTCAACATTCGATTCCCTCTCGACATCATGATGGTGTTCTCAGCCAACCCTGAGGACTATACCAATCGCGGAAACATCATCACGCCGCTGAAAGACCGTATCGATAGTCAGATTCATACACATTATCCGCGGTCGATAGATGTCGGAGTAGACATAACGCGTCAGGAGGCATGGGAGAACCGAAATGGAAGCGGACCCGCGGTAAAAGTTGATGTACCGCATTTCTTCCGTGAGATCATCGAGCAGGTTGCGTTTGAGGCGCGAGCCAGTGAATACGTAGATCAGAAGTCCGGTGTGTCGGCTCGGATGACGCGTGCAGCACTCGAGAATCTGATCTCTGCCGCTGAACGCCGTGCGCTCGTCAATGGCGAGGTGGGGACCGTGACAAGGCTGAGCGATTTGAACTTTATTGAACCGGCTCTTACTGGGAAGGTCGAGCTTGTCTATGAAGGTGAACAGGAAGGCGCGCAGAATGTCGCGAGGATGCTTATCGGGAAGGCGGTGCGGACTATCTTCAGCCGCTACTTTACTGATCCAGCCGAAAAGCGGACGGGTCGTGAACCATATCAAGACATCATAAAATGGTTTGCAGACGGCAACCACGTGGAAATTGGTCCTGAGATGCCGCTATCCGAGTACGTTCAGGCGCTTGACCAAGTAAATGGCCTTCGGAAGCTGGCTCAGACGCATGATGCGGGTGCAGGACCCGAGGAGCTGGCAGTCATGATGGAGTTTGTTCTCGAGGCGCTCCACCAGAACTCGCTCGTAGGGAAAGACATTATTGACGAGACCAGGACCTATTCCGATATGATGGGATCGATGCTTGCCTCGCTCGGGTCGGATGATCTGGATGATGATGACTATCGGGATTACGAGGATTACGACGATTCAGACGATCCGATTTTTTGATCGACATCACGAAAACGATGGTCGGACCGCCTGCGGACCTTTCTGATATTGGATCTGCACCAGATCTGCGGCAGAGGTCGTGAGACATGTTCAATAACCTTATCCGGCTCGACGATTTCAGGCGTGTCGTTGAGAAACTCCGGCAAGGACATGGACGGCGGCTGCTTCAACTATTGCGACCATCAAGCGCTGACCGTCGGGTGCGTGAAGCCTGGCAACATGTCGATTCACCCGCCCGAAGCTGGGCAGATATCCCCGCGGTCCAGAGAATGTGGTCGGAGCGGATAACGGGAGATCCCGATCAGGCGTTTCGTCCGTTTATTGCGGATCGATTCCTTTCCGAATCGAATGATGTGAAGGCGATCTCTCTCGGTTGCGGGTCGGGCGCGAATGAAGTGCGCTGGATGAAGACGGGCCGATTCGCGAGTATCACCGGTTACGATATCTCTGATGATCGAATCGAGGCCGCGCAAACCAGAGCTGAAAAGGAGGGACTAACCCGACATCTAACGTTCCTCAAAGGAGATGCGCGCAGGCTCGATGTTCCCTCAGGCAGTGTGGATGTGGTCATCGCTGAGGCATCGCTCCATCACATGTCGCCGCTCGAGCCGACGATTAGCGAAATTCAGCGCGTGCTGAAGCCTGAGGGGCTGATCTTCCTCCGCGACTTCGTGGGTCCGTCGAGCTTTCAGTGGACAGAGCGTCAACTTGAACTTACACAGGCATTGCTGCAGATTATTCCATCACACTTGCGCGTACGCGCAAGAAGTGGGACGATCAAGAGCCGGTTCCTCGCACCCGGCCGACTGGCGATGCTCCTTTCCGATCCGTCGGAAGCTGCCGAATCGTCCAGGATACGTCCGCTGATGGAAGCGCATTTCGAGACGATCTTTCTGCGACCCCTTGGCGGCACGATCTTACAGCTTCTTTTCGACGAGATCGCACTGAATTTTCTGGCCGAGACAGAGGAAGTCCGGTTCTGGACCAGGGTTGCGATCGAACTCGAAGCACACTTGGTGTCTCAGAAAGTCCTCGATTCCGACTTCATTTTTGCCGTTTATCGGAAAAGAACGATCTGATCGCTCGCGCGATCACCACCTGCGTCTCGTGAGCGTGGCAGATGTATCAGTCGATGGGTACGATCTCTCCCCAGGGCGTTATCCGTTCATTTTCAGAAGGAGGTCGCGTAGGGAACGATCCGACAGGGATATTGCGGTCACGATCCTTCGGCACATAATGAGAATGGTCGCCGTGCGGTACTTCGTAGTAAGGAAGAGGATTGAAGACGCCGATTGAGTCAATGACCACGAACGTGAAGAAGATGATCGCAGCCAAAATCACGGCCCACCAGCGGCGTTTGCGCATTGTGGTAGAGAGATAGTGTAATCGGTTCGATAATCAATATTCCACTCGGCGAGCGGTTCCCCAGCGCCTGTGCATTGGATACGTATCCAGCGCCCGTGCTCAGCTCTGACCGCTTGAGTACGCAGGTGGACCTTTCAGAGCCTGAGGCTGAGACGGCCTCCCCGGTCTACATCTTCGTGCTTATATT
>CBFGXY010000305.1:0-2804 GCA_965652945.1 uncultured bacterium | reverse complement strand
CCTGCCCGTATCTCGCCTGAATTCCTCTATGCCCTGTTGGATGTCGGGGTCGTCGGCCGTTTTAGTTACCATATAAATCGTAAAGAGCGCGAAAAGCAAGGCAAAGAGGATCGCACCGGTGACGAATATCCGGGAGTTTCGTCTGGACATCGGTCTGGTGCCTCCTGTGCCGGGATCGCGTTCGGGGCCAGGCGTTGGATTAGCCATCAGTATCAGTGAGTTGTGAGCCGTGGACGGCCCAGTAGGTCATGAGGTGCTTGAGATACGCTACTGAGCGTTCGAGATTCTGCACCGAGTTCCACTCGAGAACGCTGTGATAATCGTGTCCGCCATTAAAGATGTTCGGCGTGGGAAGACCGAGCTCCGAAAGCCTCGCGCCATCCGTACCGCCTCGAACCGGCATCTCCTTCAGTGGATTTCCCATCTCTTCTGCCGCCGCCAGCGCGAAGGTCCGAACCTGTGGACAGATGTCGTCAATATATTCTTTCATGTTCTTATACCGGTCCTGAATATCGACCTCAATTATCGAGGTCGGAAACTCCGACCGGAGCCGGCGTGCCGTTTCATGGATGAGATCCTTCTTCTGTCTCAAGCCCTCGGCCGAGAAATCGCGCAATAGGATAAGCAGTTCAGCATGATCCACGCGGGCATCTTCAAGAGAATGCGGGTGGAGGTAGCCTTCCCGGCCGGACGTAGTCTCCGGTGCCTCGTCGCGGGGAAGACCGGCAATGAATTCCGAGACGATACGAAGGGCATTAACCATCTTATCCTTCGCATATCCCGGATGAACCGTTCGCCCGTAAACACGCACGATTGCCTCTGCAGCATTGAAGGTCTCACAGGAGATCGTATCCCTTCCGCTGCCGTCGATAGTGTAGGCTACATCGGCACCGAGCCGGTCGAGATCCATGTGATCGACACCGCGACCAATCTCCTCATCAACCGTAAAACATATGCGTATCTCCGGTCGAGGCGTCCGGGAGTGACGAAGATCGGCGACAAGCTGCATGATGACGGCGATTCCGGCCTTGTCATCGCTGCAGAGCAACGTCGTTCCGTCGGATGTGATGAGGTCATGCCCGATGTGATTCAGTAGGGCGGGGCGCTCTGATGGATCCAGTCGCTTGGAAGGATCACCGGGCAGGGCGATGATGCCTCCATCGTAGTTGGGATGAATCTGCGGCCGAACGTTCGCGCCCGGTGCGTCCGGAGATGTATCCAGATGTGCCAGCAGCGCCACAGCAGGAGCCCTGACGCCTTCAGATGCGGGAAGCGAAGCGTAAACGTAGCCGTAATCGTCGATTTCTGCGTTATCCACACCAAGTTCCTTAAGCTCTGAGACGAGCAGGCGTCCCAGATCGAGTTGCCCTGGTGACGAGGGGACCGAGGTTGACGTGGGATCGGCGGTCGTATCGATTTGAACGTAGTGGAGCAATCGACGCGCCACCTGGGGTACTGAATGGTCAATCTGCATCATGGGTGTAACTATCATAGACTCGCAAACGTAGGCGCGCAGTAACCCTCCAGTTCCGCGGATTCGAAAGCTATGGCTCGGTACCGATTCTTGCTCGCCCTTGGGCTGCTGTGTCTCCTGAGCACTGAAGTTGCCACTGCCACCGTTGTCGATATCACTGACACCGTAAAGGAGGCATTCAAGGTCCGTCCGGGTGGCACCCTCGTGCTTGGAGTTGATAACGGCAACATTTTTATCGAGACGATCTCGTCAAACGAAGTTAGAATCGAGCTCCAGCGAACGGTCGAGGTTACCGATTCGGAGGAAGCGCGCCGAATTCTGGAGCGGCACGAGTACTCGTTTGCCCAGGTCGGCAATGACGTTGAGATTCGATCGAGGTTCGATGGAGGAAACTCCTTCTGGCGCCGTCAGAATAGAGATCGCATGCGGCTCAGAGTGACCGTTCAGATTCCTGAATCTTATAATGTCGACTTCTCCAGCGGAGCCGGGAATATTCATCTGGGGGATATAGGCGGATCGGTGACCGGTCGTACCGGAATGGGAAATGTTATCATCGGCCGTGCTTCAGGATCCATTGATGTCAGTTCCGGATCAGGAAATATTGAGCTGGGAGGTGCCGGAGGGTCGGTCGCCGTGAGTACCGGCGCGGGAAATGTTCATCTGGAAGAGCTTCGTGGGGCGGTTGAAGTGAAAACGGGAGCGGGCAACATATTCGCGTACATCACGGGGCAGCCCGAAGAAGGCTCTGTTCTTGAGACCGGAGCGGGCAATGTGACCGTTTATCTCTCCGACGAGATCAGAGCGAATGTCACAGCGATTGCTGCGGTCGGCTCGGCACAAACCGACTTTCCTCTGCACGTCGAAGGCAAGTGGATGAGCCGGTCGTTTGCGGGTGAGCTCAACGGAGGAGGCCCGTCCGTGCGGATCCGAGCCGGTCTGGGCAACGTCGCTCTCAACAGGATAGAGTAGCATCCGCTTCAGTCATTCCCATAGGTGAGCCACTTCGGGTGTCGTCGGACAGATGGCACCTTTTTTCGTTGCGTATTTTTCCTGATTAAATCCACTCCACGCGCTCGCATCCATTGCAATTGAGTTCATCCTCACGGATACTTAACACTGTTAATCCGAGGATCGAATGGATCTGCAGCGGCAAATACTGGATACGTCGAGCAGACTGCTCGTAGCGATGGGCTACGAACGGCTCTCCCTGCGCCGCATTGCTCGTGAGATCGGTATAAGCGCGACGAGTATCTATCTGTATTTCGGCAGTAAGGACGCGTTATTCGAAGCACTTGTCGAAGAGGGAATGCACCGGCTGCAGATGGTGCTC
>CBFGXY010000304.1:0-2806 GCA_965652945.1 uncultured bacterium | reverse complement strand
GTCGCGGGCGCCGATTCGGCGGCGATCAGGTCCGCGTACTTCGCCACGGTCGGCCCGCCCGCGGCGAAGTCCAGCGCCGCGGTGGCGTCGCCCAGCTGTTTCTCGCCGGAGGCAATCGCGTCGCTCGAGGAGGAGCTCTCCTGGCCGAAGAGCCGCTGAATAAGACCGTTCCAGCTCGGAAACTGGGTTTCATACGAAAGTCCGGCACCAGTGGTGTTTGCGAGCAGGTGATCGGAGGCGAGAATGTCGTTTTCCCGACGATAGAAAACTTCGACGGATACGCTACTACTTACCCGAACTTCCACGACAAACTCGTCCAGGAGATTTTGCTGAGCGCTTCGATAGGCTTCGTTCTGATAGAGACCCTGCCCGCGTATAACCAGCCGTTCATCCAGAAGACGCAGGGCGACACCGTATGTGACATCCAGATCCTGCGTGCTTTCACCCTGCAGACCGAGATTCACATCCACATTCGGAAGAGTCTGACTGAGATATCGGTTGAGCTGCGTGGCTACGAGTTGAGACAAGCTGTTGAAGGCGAGCTGGTTTCTTGTCGTAGCCAGGCCCGATTCGCCCGCCGAGGTGATGTTCGTCGTGAGCATGAACGTATTCGTAAGCATAACGCTGGTTGCATACTCAGCGGATCGCTCGGGCTGATTCAGAATCGATTCCAGGCTTTCATATGAGGTGATCGTCTCCCGACTGTCTCGGTCGACGAGCAGCCTCAGTCCTACGGATGGAGAAGCGACCCTTCCCATTACGTCCATGCGAACGATCAGCGGGATGCGGAGCCTGTCGCTGCCGGCAAGGTTGAGGCCCGCTGCAGAGGCGCGGGTACGATACGAGGCCTCGATCTCCAGCGAAGCGTTCGCCGGATCTCCGTCCCACGTAATCCGCCCTCCGTCGAGAAGGAAACGTCTCACAAACACATCTCCTGCGGTGAACAGGTAGTCGCCGGAGTCGACGTTCAGAACGCCATAGGTATAATAGTCACCTTCCGATCGCAGCAAATGGATGCGCCCGTTGGCCGATGCGTTAATCACATCCCCCATGAACGGATCGATGACCAGATGAACCCGGGTGCCCTGCGGAGCCAGGATGTTCAGATCCATTTCGAGCCCATCCACAAACATCCTCTCACCTGCGGGCCGTTTAGAGAGAACGTGGCGCCGCTGAGGGGGACCAAAGACTTCGGGCACATTTCCGGTCGAATCGGCAAATACGATATAACCCGTATCCGGCGCGTGCGTCTCTTCGAGAATCGCGATGTAGACGCGACTATCGGGATGGATGACCGCGTCGCTCGACGACAGCGTGGCCGCATGCAAGGGACCCGTCAGCTGCACATTTCCGGACGCCCGGACATCCCCATAGAACCCCATATCGTTCGCCGAGAGCACATTCATGAACCGGGTATCCGCGAGGGCGGCGCGAAGGTCGAAAGAGAAATACCGATACTCGTTGAAGAGGATGTCACCGTTGACCACGGCACGGCCTCCGGTTTCATCATCCACCTTGACGTCGGCCAGTCGGATGGCGGCAGAATCAACCGTCACCGAGCCGTTCACGTCATAATCCAGATTGAAATCCGGAATGCGCATCCCACCGTCGCGAAGCTGCATATCGGCCCCGAAGATGGGTCGCCTGAAGTTTCCTTTGATGCCTCCGGTGCCGCTAAGAACTCCGTGTGCGTTGCTGATTTCATCAAAGATGTAGTCGAAGAAGAAGGCATCGGCATGGGTCACATCCAGATGAAGATCGAGCAGGCCGGGATCCCCCATCTGCATATCTATTGCAGGCGTCGGGAGACGAACCGCACCATATAGTCGAAGATCGTTCAGCGGTGCCTCACCATCCTCAACGCGGTCGGCGCCGGCGAGCGGCGAGACACGTGCGTCCAGCAGGATGTCGGGCTCTCCGGGCACGTACGAACTCTGCACTGTGACGCGCCCGATGGTGCGATCGTCAAAGCGAGCCTCTTCCACCGAGAGATGGCCCGTCAGTTCGGGTTGATCCTCCAGCCACGTGAGCAAAATTCGGCCATTCAACTCGCCATCGAAAGGATGCCACAGCCGGAGCAATTCAGAAAGCTCGACTATGCGCACGTGATCGATGACTGCGCTCAGCGTATCGCTTGGATGGCGCGAGAGAACGCCCTTTACCTGGATGCGCTGCTCGGACCCGTCCGAATGGCTCGCCAAGCGTAGACCATCGATCGATGCGGCATCGCTATAGATATCGATCAGAGCAGTGTCCTCCGAGCTCCATTCGAAGTCTGCTGCCGAGATCCTGAGTGTCTCGAGATTCAGGCGTCGACTCCCGTTGAGTGGATCGATCGTGGCCATGATCTCAATCGAATCCCCCGCATGCGGGCTCTTTGTACGGAGCTGGACCCGTCCGGAGTCCTGTCGCATCTCCAGTCGAGCGAACGGATCGACGAAGTTCTGCTTTGCAATCGAAATCGCGCGCGCTCCCAGGTCGAAAGAAGCCTGCGACTCCAGCCTGTCGTCACCGGAATACTGCACCATCACACGCATTTCCGAGTCGAGGCTGTCGGCCCGTGCCGTTCCCACGATCAGGGAGTCGCCCCGGAGTTTCCCATGGAACTGGACCCGGGAATCGTCGATCAGAAGATCCGCATCGAATGACAAATCCGTTCGGACGGATTCTAGATCGGAGTAAATAATGCTGAGGATGCGGCTGTCGAGTATCTGTGCATCGGCCGTGATTCGCATCCTGGGAAATTGCTGATCGATGGCAGGGGAGAAGCGGGCGCGGTCGAGGGTTGTGGAGTCGGACCGTGCCC
>CBFGXY010000303.1:0-2821 GCA_965652945.1 uncultured bacterium | reverse complement strand
TGAGTGGTCGCGCCCCGATCATGCCCGAACGAGTGCTGCTGCCGAAGCGGGTAGCGTACGATGTCGGGTACGGGGTTCTCCACCTGCCGGAGTTCGCGGGAGCGATCGCGCGACTCACCGAACGATCGGCGAGCCGAGCCCGTAAGCGAAATCGATTGGGGGAGATAGGCGAAGTCGAGGTCACCAAGGAACCCTATCACCGGAATGTCGCCCATGAACCAGAACGGCTTGATGGTCCGGGCTCGGCGAGACTGAAGTCGATAGGTTGCCGAGGTCGACCATTGCCAGTTATTGTCGAGCCGGCGCGAAGGCGACCTCGCCTCCTGATCCGAATAGCTGTATGAGACAGATACGGCGTCAACCGTATTTCGGAGAAGCCAGGAATCGGAGCCCTGTTTCTGCGCCCGAGCACTGAAGGAGCGACGTGCATTATGGGTCTCGGCGCTCTCGATCACCTCCCGGACTTCGTCGCGACGCTGTTCATCCGAGAGGTCGTCCCGTTCCTCGATCTGGTTCACGAGTTCCTGAACGCGAACATCACCACGAGCAGGTGAGAATCGGGGAAGGGAGGTGTTGGACTGGAACTGCATGGAAACCGGCAACGACCAGCCAAAGCGTTCCGGAAGCAGCTTGTGAGCGTTGAAGTCGGTGTTGATACTCCAGTTGTTGATCGCATTCTGATCGCGCTCACCCAGCGAGCTTTCGAGCGATCCGAACCCATCAGTCTGACGCTGAAACGTTGCGCGGATGGTCGCAACATCCGCGAGGCGGATATCAGCGTTAGCCAGCGCGCTCCATCCGTTTGATTCATCGTAGCCCGTTACGCGAAGTTCGTTCACCCAGACCTCCGCCGTTTCGATGACCTGCGATCCTTCGGGACTTCGAACACCGATCACGATCGAATTGACGCGACCCAGCGACGGATTTCCTTTGATCCCGAGGCGTGTGCCCGGCGGTGCAAAATCATCGATGTTGGGACTCAGGCTGACGTCGTGGACGTCGCTCCAGTAGATCGCGTCGAGCCGGCCGTTATCGAGGTCGCGTGCCACCTTCAGTTGATTGAGCGCGGCAAGGACGATGTTGACCGAGTTCAAATCGCGCACGCGCCCGTCTACCATCTGATTGGTTTGCCACAGAGCATTCGGTTCGATGACACCTGGAGGCGACGGCGAGAGCGGCTGTTCGTACTCGTAGAAGTCCGTGCTTTCGTTAGATCCGAGGCGAACGAATATCTTCAGCTCATCCCGAGTATCGATTGGGCCCAGCGGTGTATTCCCGTGCATGTGCACATACATTCGCACGTTGGAATACTTCAGCAGATCCATTCCCTGGCGATAGGGCCGGAAGACGGCACGCTGCGCTCCCGGTCGGAAGTTCTCCAGTCTGAGCAGCATCGCCTGTTCACGTTGGTTTCGGGCAACCCCGTCAGCGCCCCGCGTCTGGTTGATGATGACGCCCGGCGGGGGCCGATAACTGTTCGTGTTCTCCTCATCGTTGATGCTCTCGATGGCAAATCGTGTGTCCGTCTCGATCTGATCGGGATTATGCTCTTCCTCAAACAAGACGTTCTCCGCCTTTTGCCACTGGCTTCCAACGAGATCCAGCCTTGCAAAGCGCATCGTCACAGGAGAGGTGTGCCCCGTCGTCCACAGTCGAATCGCCCGGATAAGGCTGAAATCCTGGATATCCCCGATTCTGTTCGTGTACTGCGTAACCGGGATTCTGACCAGATACCAGTCCTGGCTGGCTCCGACCTTCTCGATGATGTAGTCTCCCGGCTGGCGCTCGGCTTCGGCCATGGCCTCCAGCCGCGCACGGCTGAGCGGCACACGGTACTCATAGTAGCTGTTCTCCGTATCCAGCGTGCCGTTCATGTTGAGGTCTTCCGTATCGGGAAGACGTGAGTTGCCGCGACGGCCTGCATCATTAGCCAGCCGCTGCGTCTCGAGCGCGTTGAGCTCCTGCCCGGCAAAGTAGCGTGTGAATCGCTGCTGGAGCGTGGCCCCGCCAGGAAAGTACGTCGGATTGTCGTAGAACGGGTCCTCGTAATAGCGATAGTCGTCTCCCGACGGATCGAGTAACGCCTTTTCGACTTCAGCGCGGTGAAGCTCGTCGCCCACTTCCGCCTCGACGGATGCCAGAAAATCCCGGAAGTGGAACTGCTCGGTCAGCTCCTCGGGGTATGCTTCGTTGCTATACGATACGAGCCCGTCGAGACCGAGGTCTTCCGTCCGCTGGGTTTCCGTGTTGACGTCTACGGCGTTGTTCTGATTACCGGTGGGAATGCGGCCCCAGGCGTCGATAGCCTGTGGGTTGACGGACGTCGTGGAGAGGCCGTCTTCCGAGTTGAGGCGCCCGTTCGGGATGATGTCTTCCGAGATCAGCCCCAGATCGAAGATCAATTCCGCTTCCTCTCCGGCATCACCGCCCTCCGAATGCGGCTGGAAGATGAACTCGATGAACTCGATGTTCTGTTTGCTGAAGTCGGCGTATCCTTCGGGGATTCGTTGGATCATGGCGCCGAAGTTGTCTTCCGGCGCGGACATGAAGTTCAGCAGCGACCCGTTGTAATTGTAGGGCCCTCGTTCGCGAGGATCAAAGTACACGTCGAGGGTCTGAATCGTATTTTCAGCGATTGATCCCGTTTCTCTCGTGGGGAAAACATCGCGGGTGGGCACGAGCCCCGTAACGGGGTCATTCACATCGCTGCCGAGGCTCTGCACGATGTTGGCGTTGAGCTGATACCATCCCATCATGCCCCGCAGCCTGCGTAACCGGGATTCTGACCAGATACCAGTCCTGGCTGGCTCCGACCTTCTCG
>CBFGXY010000302.1:0-2829 GCA_965652945.1 uncultured bacterium | reverse complement strand
AACGTTTGCAGATATCACGCCGAGTGAGGCACTTGACCATCCCAACTGGTCGATGGGCGCCAAAATCACCATTGATTCGGCCTCGATGATGAACAAGGGGCTCGAGGTAATAAAGGCACACTGGATATTCGGCCTCGATGCCGACGAGATCGACGTGCTGGTGCATCCACAGTCGATTATTCATTCAATGGTGACCTTTCAAGACGGATCTTCAAAGGCTCAGTTGGGACTACCCGATATGAAAGTGCCCATTCAGTATGCGCTGACATATCCAGAACGATGGCACGCACCACATGCGCGACTGGACTGGACCGAGATCTCTCAGCTCGATTTCGAATCGCCCGACGAGGCTCGTTTCCCGTGTTTGCGCCTTGCCTATGATGCCTTACGCGAGGGTGGCACCGCTCCAGCAGCGTTGAATGCGGCCAATGAAGAAGCGGTCGATCTCTTTCTCAAGGAAAGAATTCGGTTTGTTGACATCCCCGATCTGATCGCGGGTGCCGTTGCCGCCCGCTCGGCCTCGGCTGAGGTGTCACTTGATGAACTCATTCATGTGGACCGTTTTGCGCGTCGTCATGTAGAAGAAGCAGCGTCGAGGAGGGTCCACTCGCTGGGGTAGGAACCCTTCCTGAAATCGCTGATTGAAAGCGGCGGCCGAAAAAAGGAGTAGTCTTTGTTGTTCGGTTCCAGCCTCATCCCATAGTTTCGTGCTCGGTATACTTTCCTACATATTCTGGGTCCTTCTGGCGATAACGATCCTCGTCTTCGTCCACGAAATGGGCCACTTCCTGTTCGCGAAGCTGTTCAAAATGCGCGTCGAGCGCTTCTCGGTGGGATTTCCCCCAAAAATCTACGGCAAGACGATTGGGGAGACTGAGTACATGATCGGAGCGACCCCGCTCGGAGGCTACGTCAAGATCTCGGGCATGGTCGACGAGAGCATGGATACCGAGTTCGAAGGTTCTGAGCCGGAACCCTGGGAGTTCAGGGCAAAGCCGGTCTGGCAGCGCATCGTGGTGATCACGGCCGGCGTCATCTTCAACATCCTGCTGGCCTTCGTGATTTTTGCCGGCCTGAAGATGGCTTATGGGGATGAGTACGTGCCCGCCGAGAACATCGATGCGGTATACGTCTCGGAGGGATCGCTCGCGTATGAAATGGGAATGCGCACGGGCGATCGCGTGATCGAGGTATCGGGCAAAACCCTTGAACGCTATGACGACCTGCTGGGCGTTGAGCACCTGATGTCGGACCCGATGACCATCACGGTAGAGCGCAAGGGCGAGGTCCTCACCTTCACGGGCCCCGATGATATCATGACGCAGTTGAACCGGGCGGGTGGGTTCGGACTGTCCGTTCATCCCAGTCTGATTGGAAATACACTCAGCGGATCGGTAGCGGAGGAGGCCGGCCTCAGCGCCGGGGACCGAATCGTGGCGATCAACGACGTCCCGGTTCATTTCTGGATGCAGATCACGGAGCTCATGCAGGAGAACGATGGGGATTCCGTCCGCATTTCGTTTGTCAGGGTACCGGAAGGCGCCTTGATCGCCCCTCGCTCCGGCGGAGAAGTAATCACCAGCACTGTGATGCCACGTGAACAGGACGGACGCTACCTGCTGGGTGTGACCGTGCCGCAAGTGGAAATGCTGTGGCAAGAGTACGGTAAAGAAAAGCAGACCTTCGGTCCCGGCGAAGCCATACTTGCAGGCATGAACGAAACCTGGGTCAACACGAAGGTAATCGTTACCAGCCTGACGAGGGTATTTAGTGGTCGAGAAAATTTCCGCGAGAATGTGGGTGGGCCCATTGCTATTGCTCAGGTGACCAAGCAGGCCGCCGAAGCGGGAGCTTTCTTTTTCTGGCGGATCGTGGCGATGCTCTCCATCACACTTGCCATCATGAACATCCTGCCGATTCCGGCGCTCGACGGCGGCCACCTGATGTTCTTGATTTACGAGGGCATCACCCGGCGCGAACCGTCATTGAGGGTGAGGATGGTTATGCAGCAGGTTGGTATGATTGTGCTGCTCGTCTTCATGACTTTCGTGATCTTCAATGATTTGCTGCGCCTTTGAAATTCGATCGGGACTCATTGTCGATCGAAATTCGCCGTTGTATTTTGATTTGATAAGTAAATCACACGACCAGCTGTCGTAAATCGTGGAAACGTTGACGATCACCGGGGAGGAACAGACTCGCGCCGATCTCGAGGCGCAGGCTGAGCTACGTGCCAACGGCGAAATTCCGCGACATATTGCCATCATAATGGATGGCAACGGACGATGGGCGCGCAGTCGAGGCCAGGACCGGGTGATCGGCCATCATGAAGGCGTGCGTTCGGTGCGCGACATCACCGAAAGCTGTGCCCAGTTGGGTGTTGAACAGCTGACGCTCTACACGTTCAGTACCGAGAACTGGAACCGACCTCCCAGCGAAGTGGATGCGCTCATGCAGCTTCTCATCCACACCATCCGAAGTGAATCGGATACCTTGCGCAGGAACGATATCCGCCTGACGACGATCGGAGATCTGTCCTTGCTCCCCGATGCGTGCCGAACCGAACTCTTCGATGCTATCGAATCTACGGCCAACAACCAGCGGATGACGCTTTGCCTAGCGATATCGTACAGTGGTAGATCGGAACTCAAGCGAGCAGTGAAGTCGATCGCGCGGCGCGTCGCCGAAGGCTCACTTTCTCCGGAGGATATCGACGAGGCGGTGATCGAACACAGCCTGGACACGCGGGGGGTCGCAGATCCTGATCTGCTGATTCGTACTGGCGGTGAGTACCGGGTCTCCAACTTCCTTCTCTGGCAGATCGCCTAC
>CBFGXY010000301.1:0-2837 GCA_965652945.1 uncultured bacterium | reverse complement strand
GTCAGCCGCGCCGCCTCAGGGAACCACTGGTCCCAGCAAATCAGAGTACCTACTCTTGTCTGGCCCGATTCGAATGATTTAAATCCCAGATCTCCCGGTGTGAAGTAAAACTTCTCATAGAAGAAGGGATCGTCGGGGATGTGCATCTTTCGATACTTTCCGACATATCCGCGCGTACCGGAAATGAACGCCGACGTGTTGTGATAGAGGCCTTCGGCGCGCTTTTCGAACAGGCTCGCGATAATGTCCACGTTCAGCTCTCTGGCCAGCTCGGCCAGAACAGTAGTGGTTGGGCCAGGGACAGGTTCTGCCCGTCGAAACTGGCTGTGATCTTCGCTTTTGCAAAAGTATGGCGACAGGAAGAGCTCGGGCAGGCAGACGAGCTGTGCGCCACCGGATGCGGCTTTTCGCGTCAACTCTATGGCATGCGCGAGATTGGCGTCGCGATCATCGACGCACCGCATCTGGACCAGTCCAACCGTTAGGTCATTCATCACGTTTCGCTACGATCTGAGAAATGACTCGCCTGAACGACGGTTATGCGATGTGGATTCGCTCCGTCATGCGAAGAATCATCGATGGACTCCCGGTAGGAGAAGCAAATCGCCAAAGTGGGTTTTCAACAACCTGTAGAGTCGGTTAAGCGGCAATCCCACCACGTTGTAGTAATCACCCTCGATTCGCTCTACGAACAACGCTCCATGATCGTCCTGGATGCCGTACGCTCCCGCCTTGTCCATCGGCGAGCCTCCCTCGATGTAGGTCCGAATCTCATCACTACTGAGCGGAGAGAAGTACACGCGGGTAGACTCCGTGACGCTTTCTGATCTTCCCGATTCGATGTGACTGAGCGCTATGCCGGTATGCACTGTGTGGACCGAGCCGCTGAGTGCTCGCAGCATCCTCCAGGCATCCTGCGTATCGACCGGCTTGCCAAAGATTTCGCCGCCATGTACCACAATCGTGTCAGCGGCGAGGACGAGCGAGTCCGGATGTAATCGTGCAACCGATTCAGCCTTGTCAGCGACGAGCATTCGGGACAGTTCCTTCGGCTCTCCTTCATCGTGCAATGCTTCGTCGACATCACTGGGAACGACCCGGAATTCCATTCCTAATTGCTCGAGCAGCCGGCGCCGTCTTGGAGAGCTGGAAGCGAGGATGAACGGGACAGAAAATCGCATCATGAGCATTGAAAGTAGCGCCCTTCATTCTTCATCAGCGATGGGAAGTTCCCTGAACTGCGGCCATTAATCATTTGACTCAAGCGGCGTGTAACGGTAACTTTCGCGCGCCACATTGTGCACATTCTGCGCGGAAAACGCCGTCTATGAACATCATCACCGTTTGTAATCATAAAGGTGGTACTGGAAAGACCACCTCTGTAATTCATGTGGCGGCTGCACTGGGTTTGAGTGGCCGCCGCACGCTTGTAATCGACCTGGATCCGCAGGGATTTCTGACGCGGACGATGGGCTTGCCGGATCCTCCCGATCAGGAATCCTCGCTGATGCTGTTCGATCCACAGGTTGATGTGAGCCAGATTCCGGTTCAATCGGTACGTTCGTTCGACATATTGCCGGCATCGACAGGGCTTACCCGACTGTTGAGACGCCTCAATAAGCCCACAGACGTGTTCTGGGTGAAGGAGGCCCTGCAAACGGGCGGGCTTGATTATGACGTAATCATCTTCGACACTGCGGCGGCGGTAACCGTCTACAGCCTCAACGCGCTGGTGGCAAGTCAACAGGTGCTCGTCCCAGTGACGCCTGAATATCAACCGGTCCTTGGTGCCGAGCAGACGGCCAAAACCGTCCGTCTTGTCAGGGAGAGCCTCAATCCGGACCTTGCCTCGCCGAGGTTTTTATTTACGCAGGTTGACGGCCGAAAGAATAGCCACCGGATGTATCGCAGGTACTTCCGTGAAAAGTACGGAGCTGAGGTGATGAAAAGCATCATTCGTACCAGTGCAGCCCTGGCGGAGATGAACAGCGACGGGTCCTCAGCCTTCGACAATCACCCGTATTCCCGTGGATCGCGCGACTACGCCAACGCAACGGACGAAATCATCCGTTTGATGAAGCTTGATCCGCCGGCACCTGAGGAGGGCTCCCGGTCAATGGTCGGCGCCTACGGCGAGGCAGGGTCTTGAAATGACGAGGTGGAAGGCGCGGTCTGGTGCATTGGCAGCGGCTGTTCTGCTGGCGGTCTTTTTAGCCGCTACGAGCACTCGCATCGGCTCCGTACCGCCCGTGGGCACTCTTCTGGATCCGGTCGACGGGCTCTATCACAATGCCAGAGTAACCTCGCGCGCCACCGATGATCAATTCAGGATGGCTGGGCTCGACGTCTCGGTAACCGTCATTATGGATGATCGAGGCGTGCCTCATATTTTTGCCTCGAGTACGCTCGATGCCGTTCGGGCGATGGGGTATGTCGTGGCTCGCGACCGGCTGTTTCAGATGGACTTCATCGCGACGGTGGCCTCGGGCCGTCTGTCCGAACTCCTGGGTCCCGGTGCCCTGGAGACTGACCGCTTTCTCAGAAGAACCGGCATGGATTACGGTGCGAAGCTGAACGCTGATCGCATCGTCAGCGAGGCAGGTATCGAGGCTGATCTGATCAATGCCTATTGCGATGGCGTGAATCTCTACATCGACAATCTCCGGTCGAAAGATCTGCCGTTTGAGTACCGACTGCTTGGTGGCGAGCCCAATCGTTGTGACGCACTGCAGGTTGCTCGGCTCGTGCAGTACATGGTATTTGATCTGTCATACAGATCGGATGATGTCGATTACGGGAAGATTCGTCAGCGGCTGAGCGAGGAGGATTACGATCTT
>CBFGXY010000300.1:0-2845 GCA_965652945.1 uncultured bacterium | reverse complement strand
AGCCATGCGTCATGAACTGATGCGATTTGGCGACACGTTCGGGCGTCTTGAGAAGCCCCTCGCGGTTCGGATCTTCACCAAGAAGGTCAATGATATCCCGCACCTTATCAGAGATCACCTCCGTGGTATCCTGATCATAGACATCATCACGGCGGTACAGCGTCGGGACGTCCGGGTGGGTAACTTCAGTGGATAGCCGATTCTCTTGACTCATAAATGCTTGGTATCTGCCTGTGATTCGCCGAAATACTCGGCCGAGTTGCGCTCCGTTTCGAACAGCCTCACCGCGTGTAGTTCACCCGACGGCAGTTTGTCCTCGAGCTGTTCCCAGATAGCAATCGTTAGGTTCTCTGTCGAGGGAAGAACACCCTGCATGAAGTCGACATCGAGGTTAAGGTTTTTGTGATCGAGGTGCGAGACTACATGCTCCTCGATAATCTGCTTCAGCACGCTGAGGTCGATCACATACCCCGTCTCCTTATCCGGCACACCTCGGACGACCACTTCCAGGGTGTAATTATGTCCATGCCAGTTGGGGCTGTTGCATTTTCCATATACCTTCCGATTCCATTCATCCGACTTGTCCGGATTGTGAAGCCGGTGCGCCGCATTGAACTGAGCTTTACGCGTTACATATACGATCGACATGGGCGAGGTGGATTCTTCTATCGATTTCAAGCACCGGGCACAATGTGGGGGACATCAGATGCGCCGCGCCCCTACTCTATTGCCCGGTTCACGACGAACCTACACTCCCGCATGGTGCTCGTTCCCCGCACGCTGCGGCGTGATCGAGACATGAGCTCGAGCAAAGCAGAAGAAGTGTTTCGCGGTATACATATATTGCTCTCTCACGACAAGACCAGGCTTTGCGGATGAGCACTGAAAAGACCATCTTCCAGAAAATCGCGGACGGCGAGATCGAGGGTGACATTGTTTACGAAGACGATGACATCATCGCTTTTCGCGACATTAATCCTCAGGCGCCCGTGCACATCCTGATTGTGCCTCGACGCGTCATCCCGACCATCGATGATATCCAGGAGAGTGACGCGCCCATTGTGGGACGGCTCTTCACCGTAGCGTCTGAAGTTGCCCGGCGCGAAGGCCTCGATAATGGATATCGTGTGGTGATGAACTGCGGACCAGATGGCCAGCAGACAGTCTATCACATCCATCTACACCTGCTTGGTGGCCGACAATTTTCGTGGCCGCCGGGGTGAGGTCCTGCGTCTGCTTTTCGTGACGATCCTGGTGCCGGTGCTGGGCGCCGGATCCGCAGTCGGGCAGAGCTCGACTACGTACATCGAGTCGGGACTCGAACGAGACGTCAATCAATATAGATGGCGTTTCGGCGCAGGTTCGAACGTTCGTGTGGGTAAGTGGCGTTTCGATCTGCGAAATCGGTTCGATTCGGACGCGTTCATCCTGTTCGAGGACCAGCTTAGATTCCGGGATGAGAACCAGCTCTCGTGGCAGGCCCAGAGACCGTTCAACTCGGTCTGGACGTCTGTCTCGGAGGGGCGTCTATCGTACTTCAGCCAGAGCCGTGTTCTCATTCAACAGGCTTTCAGCGGGCTCGAATACCATCCCGTCGAGTCCCTGATGCTTCGACCCATGTTCGGAGTGGCATGGGATCAACGGCCGGGAGGAATGCTGGAGGACGGACTCGCGCCTCTCCGCAGCGACCTCGGGCCGGCAGGCGCACTCAGCTTTGCCTACAGACCCGAGTTGGCGGGTAATTATTCGCTTTCAATGGGCGGCAGCGGCAGTTACCTCTCCATGCGACCGCGCCGCGGATATACCGTCAGCTTCCGGTCGAGCGCCGGCGGATCCTTCGAAGAGACATCCCTGGAGTCGCGGCTTCAGTTTGGATCCGCGCGCCGTGACGTGTATCAATCGGCGTCCTTCTTAAACCGCGGATTACCGACCAACCGGCTTTCAGAAACGATCGAGGCGACATCGAGCGACACCCTCTCCTTCGGTGCGGGCATCCAGGCTCCAATCGGCGGGCGATTCCACATTACGAGCCGTCTGGATGGAACGTTGATGCGCCGCTTCATCCGAACCCATCGAGCACCGGGCGAAACGCTTTACTTCGATACGGACCTGAACCGGCGATCCGTCGATTTCGAAACGGGCATCACCTATTCCGACGCCGCTCGCTCCGGCCGGGTGGTGTTATCGGTATCGGCGGATTCCGAGGCGCGGCGACTCGCGAATCGCGACCGACTGCCATCGTCTCAGGCAAGTCAGAAGTCGCTCATTCTGCAGCAGGCTGATTACGAGCGGAGCGTAATTGCGCTTCGTTCGGGATTCCAGACCCGACTGGGATCACGGGGATCCGTCCGACTGGAGTCTCTGTTCAGCATCGTACGGCGCGACACTCCCGAGATCAACCTTGACGATCGAGACGAGGCGTATCATCACGCGACCATTGCAATCGCCTATCGGTGGTCGAGGTACCTTCAGACGGAACTCACGACCTTCGGGTCGTACTTCCATACGGTCTACCTGAATGCTGTACGCTCGGCCGAAAATAATGTACAGCAATCGCTTCGTCTCCGACCGCTGGTCCGTTGGACTCCCGGAGAAGCCTCGCGCATAGAACTCCGATCCGAAGTACGCGCAACGTACACGGTCGACGACTTCACGCTGCCGGGGCGACGCCCGACCGACCAGTCCGCCCGGGAGCTTCGGTATGAACTGGAAGTGGAGCGTGATCTCGGAGCGGGCCTGCGATTCGTCGGCGAAACGGGCTTTACAGACCTGCGTCTGGGTCGCCTCATGTGGGATTCATTCGGCGAGATTCCCTTCGACACGCTTCGAACATACAATGGATGGC
>CBFGXY010000299.1:0-2846 GCA_965652945.1 uncultured bacterium | reverse complement strand
AGACCCGACGCGGCATCCCATCGAAACCCATCAAGTGCATTGGAAAGAAGGCGACTCGAGTGCCCATTCGAGCGACTGCCCTTTCCACGGGTCACGTCCGGCAATCGGACCGCGACGCCTGCTCCAGAAAATGTTGACGAGAATCAGCAGAACGCCGACCGCCAGAATGAAGGAGCCGATCGATGAGACCATATTGTAGCCCGTCAGCCCGAGTTCTTCCTGATAGGTATAGACCCGACGCGGCATCCCATCGAAACCCATCAAGTGCATTGGAAAGAAGGCGACGTTGAATCCGATCATCGAGAGCCAGAAGCTCCATGCGCCCAGTTTCTCGTTCAATATTCGGCCGGTGATCTTGGGCACCCAGTAATGAATGCCGCCGAGTGCCGGGAATACAACACCACCGATGAGTACATAGTGGAAATGGGCAACGACGAAGTACGAGTCGTGTACCTGCAGGTCGAACGGCAGGATGGCGACCATAATGCCGGTGATTCCTCCTGCCACGAAGATGAATACGAAGCCGAGCATGTACAGCATAGGAGATCGAAGCTCAGGTCGCCGGCCCCACATCGTGGCGATCCACGAAAAGATCTGGATCCCGCTTGCGATGCCGATCATCAAGCTCGCGGCTGTAAAGAACGAGAGCGAGAGTTCGGGTAGGCCGGTTGCGAACATGTGATGTGCCCAGAGACCGAAGCTCACAAATCCCATCACTACAAGAGCAAGCGCAACGACGGAATAGCCCACAAGCGGTCGTCGGGAGAACACCGGTACGATCATCGACACGATACCGGTTGCGGGGATGAACGCGATATAAACCTCCGGATGCCCGAAGAACCAGAACAAGTGTTGCCAGAGAAGACTGCTTCCGCCCCCGTCCGGATTGAAGAAATGCATACCGAAGGTTCGGTCGAGCTCCAGCATTAGTGTGGCGACGAGCAGCGTCGTGAAGGCGAACAGAATCATGACGCCCGTTACGAGCATGGCCCACGCGAACATCGGCATGCGGCTGATTGACATGCCCGGTCCGCGCAGCTTCAGAATCGAGACCACGATCTCTGCCCCGGCGGCTATACCCGAAATTTCGACCAGCCCCAGTCCCAGCAGGAAAAAATCGATGCCGGGCCCGCTGAACTCCTGACGAGACAATGGCGTGTATGCGAACCACCCCGCGTCCGGCACCTCGCCTATAAAGAAACTCGAGTAAAGGATAATCCCTCCGAAGACGTACGACCAGAATCCGAAACTGGAAAGCTTAGGGAAAGCCACGTCTCGTGAACCAATGAGCATCGGTAGCAGATAGATCGCGAGCCCTTCCAGAAACGGAATCGTGAAGAGGTACATCATCGTGATCCCGTGCATCGTAAAGATGGCATTGAACGTCTCGGGCGACATCCATGGGTTATCTGCCACCGCCAGCTGGATGCGCATCAACAGCGCAAAAATTCCACCGATGACGAAGAAACTGAACGACAGCACCATGAAACGTTTGCCCAGCGGACGGTTGTTAACGGCCGACAGAAAGCCTTTCAGGCCCGTTGGCGTCTCCCAGGTTCGGTAGAAAGGTTCTGTCGCCCTGATATCGTCCGAGTGGATCCTCACGTGACGTCAGTTAAGTGAATTGAGGTAATCGACGAGAGCTTCGAGATCCTCCGGATCGAGACGCACAGTGGGCATCAGGTTTCCAGGTTTCATCGACTGCGAGTTAATGATCCACATGGCAAGATTGCTGCGGCTGTTTCCGACCGTTCCGGCGCCCAGCGTAAGCCGTACGCCGATGTCGGTGAGAGCGGGACCTGCATTCGCCGTCACCACATCCGTACCCGCGATGGCATGGCACGAATCGCATCCCTTCTCTTTGAACACCTCCAGACCGCGCGCCATATGCGGCGTCGCTGGTTGCGTCTGAGGCGATCGTCGACGCTCAATCCATCTTTCGAACTCCTCAGGCTCAAGCGCATGAATCCACATAGCCATCCGAGCGTGTTGCGTGCCGCAAAACTCGGCGCACTGGCCGCGGTAGAGTCCAACTCGATCCGCCTGAATCCAGAAATCATTTGATACTTCAGGAATGAGATCCATCTTCCCGTGCAGAGCCGGGACCCAGAAACTGTGAATCACATCTTGAGAAGTCAGGCGCAGACGAACGGGTTCTCCCGCCGGGATGTATATCTCGTTGGCGATGACCACGTCGTCAAGGTCGGCATCCACGTCGTAGCGAACCTCCCACCAGAACTGATGGCCGATTACATCAATTGTCAGGGCTGTCTCAGGAGCGCGAATCGCCAGCGTGGTTCGAATCGAAAAGAAAAGCAGCGCAACCAGGACGGTGATCGGGACGATGACCCCACCGATAACGACAAACCTCATCTCTCCCATGGGCGGGCCGCCGTCGGTTTTTCGTCCGAAAACCGCCGTAGCGGCGAGCGCCATCACGGCGATAAAGACCAGTGCTCCGAGTCCGAACATCAACCACCAAAGCCTGGCGATCTCCCGTGCCGCCGGTCCATCCGGGCGCAGCATCGACTGAATGTCATTGGCTGCACAACCCGAGAGCATGATTCCGGCCGCGATCATCAACAACAGCTTGACGGCATGCAAGACCTTCCAAAGCGGTATGTGATCGAATGGCCTCATCGGCGCGGGAAGGTCTGAACAACGAGCACGAACTGAACGAGCTGGTGCAGTTCCTCTTCTGATATCCGGCCTTCGTAACCCGGCATCGGGATGTCGTCGGGAGGCGACAGGATGTACATATCGAGTTCTTCTGCCGTCATGCTCTCATTTCGCTCGGCCAGGTCGATCGCCACCCGCCCGCCATCGCCTGAAACGGCGGGCCTGCG
>CBFGXY010000298.1:0-2850 GCA_965652945.1 uncultured bacterium | reverse complement strand
GGTGCCTGAAGCCATCAGATCACCTGGTCTTACGTTACATCCATTTACCGTATGATGGGCCAGTTGCTGGGCCATACTCCAGTAAAGGTGTTTGAAGTTTGATCGGCAGATCGTTTCAGGTTCAGAGAGGCTCTCTGTTTTGATCGAGACCTCCAAATGCAGATCAAACGTCTGATTTTTATCAGACCGCAGGTAGGGAAGCGGTTCAGGATCCTGCCTGGGTGAGGCGCATCGAAACGGCCGGAGCGCATCCAGTGGAACGACCCAGGGTGAGACGGTCGTGGCGAAACTCTTCCCCAGAAAGGGCCCGAGCGGAACGTACTCCCACCGCTGGATATCACGTGCGCTCCAGTCGTTGACCAGCACTATTCCAAAAATGTGGTTCTCCGCCTCGTCAATTCCGATCGGAACTCCCAGCGGATTTCCGCCGCCGATGAAGAACCCCGTCTCGAGTTCGAAGTCGAGCAATCGGCTGGGTCCAAAGACTGGGGGAGAATCGTCTGGCTTTAGCTGCCCCGAGGGTCGACGTACATCGGTACCGGAGGGTACGATAGAACTGGCCCGTCCATGATAACCGACCGGCAGATGCAGCCAGTTGGGCATCAGTGCATTCTCCTCACCCCTGAACATCGTGCCTACGTTCGTCGCATGTTCGCGAGAGGAGTAAAAGTCGGTGTAATCTCCAATATCCGCAGGCATCAGCATTCTGACGTCGGTCATCCTGTGTAGCACACGCTCCAGGCTGTCTGCGTCGTCACGGAGCTCCGGATTGTCGAATCGCAGTAGGTCGACCAGCCTCCGGCGCACCGCAGACCATGCATCCCGGTTCAGTGCCATAAAGGCGTTTAACGAACGGGCCGCGAATGGACGGTGAGAATCGAGAAGAGGATGTTTGAGCCTGCCTTCCGTCTCGAGGACGGTGAGGTCGATGACGAAGTCACCAAGTGCAACGCCGATGCGTGCCTCGCCACCCCATCGAGGTTGAAACACACCATATGGTAAATTCTGAATGGGAAAATCAGAGGTCGGTACAACGTCGATGAACGATCGGAGGGAAGGGTCGACTATGACCGGTGAGTCAGACATATGAGGTAGGCTCATAGTAGGTGAAGAGTTCGCAGGTCATCCCGAGGCTCGTCGAAGCTGCAGCTTCCAAACGAGTGTGCAAATTGCCGTCCGGTCTCGATTTCAGATATATCGAGACGAGTGTCGCGCCACGAGAAACCGGATTCGTCGAAGTGGAAGGACCCTGGATCTTCTTCGTTCAGGACTTCCATAAGCTCACTTTCCGAGATCTTGTGATGGTACAGCAGCGCGGCACCTCCGAACACATTAATGAATCCATGCATCCTCGCTCGGACGGAGTCATGGTACCGACGTATGGGATGATGAAGTCCGGCGGTTGCTTTGAAGGGGATGCCTTCATTAAGGCAGACGGTGATGAATCTCGCTACCCGTTCGGACGGTGGGAACATATGAGCCTCTATACCACCCGACCTGATCTTCAACCCAAGCTGCATCTTGGAGGATCTGCGCACTTGAGCTACCGCCTGTGCTACGGCCTCGAGCCGAGAATCAGATTCCTGACTCCAACCCGTTTCCACGTATAATCGTATCGCCTCCCGGCCACTGCGGCGTAGGATCGTTACGCAGTCACGCAGTGTAGTCGCCAGACCGGCATCACCTCCGAGTCCGGCTTCTTTGATCTCCATACAATTGACTCGGACGCGACCCTCGTAACGCGCTTCGAAGTCGGAGACCGCATCCATATCTGCCTTCAACGCTCTGGTGGCCGGCCCAGAAGACGATCCGAGCACCGAGAATCCCATGAGCGACGCTGATTCGAATGCCGATTGAAAAGCGTCCAGTTCAGACAGCTGCTCGGCTGGAATAACAAAGTTTGCGAGCATCCATTTGTCCGGCCCTTTCCTATATGCAGCGTACTTCCGAATAGAGCCCTCCAGGGTGAGTCTGGCCGGCGGGAAGAGCCCTGCGTAGTCGATGATTCCCAACATCAGGCTCCTGACAGAACGGGGGATGGCGGCAGATGCAGTCATACGATCCATAATTTTATGAAAGCTGATTGAATACCCCGATCACGTGCGTTCGAGTTTCTGCACGCCACGATATCTATGCATGTTAAAAGAGAACCTCACAAATATCACCTTGTAAGATGTTTCCTGAGACGGTAGCTTTCAGGATCGGATTAGTCCCTGCTTTATCAGCGAGTGATTATCGCGCGTGCCAGGGCGACCTCCACACAACATTTTTCATCGGAATCCCAGATCATATGAAACGCTTTTCATTTGTTTGTGCACTGATCATCAGCGGCATTTTGCTGGCAGGTGCCAACGGATGCTCGAGCGATCCGAACGTTGAGGGCGCCAAGCTCGACCTGCGAAATCAGGATTACGACCGAGCCCTCGAGAACGTAGATACCGCACTCGAGAATAACCCGGAAAACGCCGACGCACTCGAACTGAGAGGTCGTATTCTCCAGGAGAAAGCAGCACAAACGGCTGACCTCGACGAACATTCGAGGCTGATTCGGGAAATGCTCGAGTCGTATGAGCGTGCAGTCGAGGTCAACCCTGACATGGAATCGATCATTGAGCAACGCTTGCGCCTGGCATGGGTGGAAGAGTTCCAGAACGGAATCGAAGCCTTCAACCAGGGTCAATCCGATCAGTCGGCATACCTGCGTGCAGCGAAACATTTCGAGAACACGGTTCTGATCGAACCTGATTCGACCGGTGGATATATCAACCAGGCCTATGCGCTGATCAATGCCGATCGCGAATCTGAGGCAATCGCTCCGCTTGAGGAAGCGATCGCACGCGGCGATAACTC
>CBFGXY010000297.1:0-2855 GCA_965652945.1 uncultured bacterium | reverse complement strand
TCAATCCTAAATGACTTCTTTCGGCTTGCGTGACATACCGGCGGCTCCAGCAGATACGCATCCCTCAACGGCCTGACGCAACCCCGGCTGCCGTACCAGATATGCCGGTATCCACGCTGCATCCTTCCCCAATTATCCATCCAACCTGTTGCCTGTAGCGACGTTGTACAGACCGCGATCGAATTCCGATTCGGATTTCCTTGCGCGGTTATGTACGTTTTTTCGAGTCACCTGACATATCATCATTTTGCATCCGACCTCAGCCGGGTCGGACGTGCGCCGATCGCCCAGAGTGCTGATATCAGAGGCGGGAATGGTCGGATACGTCAATCATCGGCTGCCCGTGCAATGCGTCTTGTGACCGAGGAAATCAATGGCTGTTTCCTTAAGTTTGAACTGGATCGAGCGAGACACACATTTCAAATGCAGATAGAGTATCTCGCCGAAGAATTGTCGCACTTCTCGCTGACCATCTCCGATACTCGAATCGGGGAACTGACCGTCGAATCGGCTGCAAACCGTAGATCACCTTTATTAGAGCTATGTGTGAATGGCTCGAATACTTTTCGTCTCACACACCGACGGTTCGGCCCGAGATCAGATCGTACGTTCTGACCATCGTTTTCACCAACCACTGACTGACAAAGAATAATGGGAGTAACTGAAGTAACGCCTCAGGTGTCCGCGCCTCATCTCATTGTAAAGCCGGAGAACGGCGCGTCCGTCAACGCAGCGTATGCGACGTTTGAATGGAAGCAGTTGAAAGGCGCAGATGGATACAGGTTCGAGCTCGCTGAGGATGCGACGTTTTCAAATATCACCGTCGATGCGTCGGTTGGTGAAACCACGAGCCTCACACTTTTTGAATCGATCCCGGCCGATGGTCGTCTGCGCTATGCTCGCGTGAAGGCGCTTGAGAACGGACAGACGATTGCAATTTCGGCGACGACGACGTTCCGTCCCGTGAGTGGTGCAGCAGTGGAAGAAGTGAATCGTCCCACAAGTCTCGATTCACAGTGGGGTTCGACGCCATTCAAGAGTGAACCTGCTCTTCCTGATGTCGAAACGGCTCCCTGGAAATCCTCTATGACGTCCGTTACGGAGGTATCCATCATCATGGGAGTGATGATTCTTACACTTGCCGCATTTGGCTGGATGATGATTCTCTAGTCATTGGGCGGTATGTCGGTACCTTGACGAGGCCGGGTTGCCTTCATGGAGTGGAATGGTTTGATTCATTTCATTCCGAACCGGCTCGACCTCGTTCCTGAACCTACCTGATGACTATGACTCTTCTGGCTAACATTCTCGTTTTTCTGCACATCGCGACGGCTGCCGCCTGGTTCGGAATGGCCCTCCGGTTGCCGGCACATGCGCGGTTAGCGTCGACTCTCGGTGGTTCGGCAGCCGCGCAAGTCGGAACGACTACCGTACGATCCATCAATATGATGGGCGTGTTTCTGGGTCTGGCATTCGTGTTCGGATTGACCGCCTTCTTCATGAAGGGAGGTTTTTCCCGGTACGGCGCAGAGTATCACACGAGTCTGCTGCTCATTGTGGTGCTTCTGGCGATCCACTTTTTCCTGATCCGGCCCACGTGGACGCGTTTCACGGATGCCGTCGTTTCCGATAACTCAGAAGATGCCGGGCAGCTCAGAAAACGCCTTGGCATGTTCGTGGGAATCGGACACCTCATCTGGAGTGCGCTGCTGCTGTTGATGCTGTGGGAGCGTTATTTTGCGGTCCTGTAGTCGGCAGGATGCATCGGGGAATGACTACGGCGTCCCAGTCGAGGTCCGAATGCTGATCGATCGGGATCTCCACTATCAAATGGATCATCCCTGGTTCGGGTGATCCCAACTTTTTGAAATTCATCTTAGATAACATCTATGGCTTACGACCACCTAACTCCTCCCTCCGAAGGCGAGCGCATCGAAATGCGCGAAGGTTCTCTTCAGGTGCCCGACAATCCGATCATTCCTTTCATCGAAGGAGACGGCACGGGACCAGATATCTGGCGCGCTTCCAAGAACGTGTTTGATGCGGCCGTCGAGGAAGCCTATGGCAGCAGCCGAAAGATCACCTGGTTCGAGGTCTACGCTGGTGATAAGGCCAACAATCGCTTTAAGGAATGGCTTCCGGAAGACACACTCACCGCCATCGATGAATACCTGGTCGCGATCAAAGGGCCTCTGACTACGCCCATTGGAGGAGGGATTCGGTCATTGAACGTTGCCCTTCGTCAGAAGCTGGATCTTTACGCCTGTGTTCGGCCCGTACGGTGGTTCCAGGGCGTGCCCTCTCCGGTCAAGGAGCCTGAGAAGGTGGACATGGTCATCTTTCGGGAGAATACAGAAGATATTTATGCCGGCATCGAGTTCGTGGGAGGCTCGGAGGAGTCGGAGCGTCTGCTCGACTTTCTGGAAGAAGCATTCCCCGAGGAAGCCGCAAAAATCCGTTTCGGTACGAAAGAGCGTTCAGACACATGGGAACAGACCCTGGAGGGCACCGGAATCGCCAGACGCGGTATCGGAGTCGATGTTGGGATCGGTCTCAAGCCGGTGAGTTTTCTCGGCACCGAGAGGCTCGTCCAGAGCGCGATCAATCATGCCATTCAAGAGGGCCGCAAGAGCGTGACGCTCGTGCACAAGGGCAACATCATGAAGTTCACCGAAGGCTCCTTCCGCGATTGGGGCTACCGGGTTGCCCGCGAGCATTTCGGTGCAGTGGAATGGGAAGGCGGCCCGTGGCACATCATTCCCGAGGGCAAGCCCGGTGCGGGTATCGTCATCAAGGATGTGATTGCAGATGCATTCCTGCAGCAGATTCTGACGCGTCCCGAAGAGTACGATGTG
>CBFGXY010000296.1:0-2882 GCA_965652945.1 uncultured bacterium | reverse complement strand
GCGTTACTGGCGCCTGGCGAAAGGCGAAGAGATAAAGCTGCCGACGGCCGCAGATTATGTTGAGGAGTTTCGAGAGCGATTTAGAGAGGCTGTACGCTGCCGAATCCAGGGGGTGAGCGAGGTCGGCAGTGAGCTCAGCGGCGGTCTCGACTCATCTTATGTCAGTGCAATCGCCGCTGCCGTTCGACGCGACGAGGGAGGATCGCGTGTCAAAACGAGCTCGTTCATTTTTCCAGAGACGCCGGAAAGCGATGAGAGCCGCTATATCCACGCCGCACTTGGGATGATGGACGTTGAAGCCCACTTTGTAAATGCAGACGGCATAGGACCGCTCACCCTCCTCGATGACATATTCGCCATCCGTGACGACGGCCGTACTAACGGCACACACTACCTTTACTGGCAGAGCTACAAGAACGCAGGAGAAGCAGGAGCTCGCGTTCTACTTACAGGCTTCGACGGCGACACGACGATATCGCATGGCATCCAGATACTCGGCGAGTATGCAGAGGCTGGTCGCTGGGACGAGTTTGCTCACGAGGTGAAGGTCCTCGCACAGCGACATGCTAACGTTGAGCACGGTCATGGCCAGGACCACCGACTGCAGAATCCTGGCTGGGCAATCGAAGCCATTGCGTTGCCCCAGCTGCGTGAGTTTGCTATCCGCGGCGAAATGGGCAAATTTGTCAAAGGTGGGAGGGTTCTCAGTGCTGAGTTCGGAATTCCAATGCAGCGGGTGATGAAGGAGAACTGGCGTCGGCTATTGGTTCCTGAGAAGCTGATTCGACGGCGATACACCGCCAGTGATCATTGGACTTCCTCGACCCTTGAGTTCATCGATCCTGCGTTTGCTCAGCGGATAGGAATACGGAATCGAATTGACTAATTCGCCATCCTTGATGGGCGCGAACTTGTATCGACAGTTAAGGGGAGTCAGCTGATGACCTTCTGGTCGGATCGCTTTACCCTCACTCTCGAATCCCAGAATATATATGGAGCCGCTCATGGAGTGGAGGTGGCCCATCCCTTTACAGACAAGCGTCTCGTCGAGTGGTGCCTCAACTTACCCTCCCGGCAACGACTCGAGGACGGTTGGACACGCAGTATCCTCCGCGCGGCCATGCAGGATGTGCTACCTTCCGAAGTCTATCAGCGCCAGGGTAAAGCCAACATGAGAACGAGCTTCCGCAAGGGACTATTTGTGACCGATGCGGAACGCCTGCAAAAACATGTATATGCACCGGGCATTCTTGGTGACTATATCGACACGAAGCGCTTTATTGAGCTGTACGAGAATCGGCATAACATGTCCGGTTCCGACGCCTGGGCCTTAGCGTTCTTCGCTGGTCTGTCACTTTGGCTCGACCTGCGTTACGATCGCACCTAGGATACGTACACGTCCCACTACTCTCGGAGAATGCCATGAGGAAACGTTACGAAACGCCAGTCCTGTCAGTTTATGGATCAGCGCATAAACTCACGTCGGCCACGGGCTCATTGTCGGAAGCAGATGCAAATGACTTTCCGGGTGAATTGCCGGGATTCGGGTCGATCGATGGGTGTCGCTACCAGAATGGCTCGTACATAGGCGACTATCCGGAGGATTGCACGTAACGCGTGCATACGCCGGACTGTCAATGCGGATGAAGGGGAGTCTATTGACGCCGGCTCCCCTTACTGTTTAGTCACCATTGATAAATTCGCCAACGGTTCTCTTATCCTATCATTCGGCCAGCCGCGCTCAATTGATCCAAAAGCGCACTTTCTTTCATCCACCGACCGATCGTGGCGGCTGGAGGTTGATGTACGTTTTACCTGTCGGAGAATTCCCGACTACCAACCACAATAGATGGAGGATGCTCATGAACAAGTATGTAAAGCCTGAACTCGTGCCTTACGGGTCAGTATCGTCACTCACCGCCGCCTCGGGCGTGACCAGCGAAGCCGATGCTAACGACTTCCCGGAGTCGCTGCCTGGGTTTGGCTCGATTGACGGATGCAAGTACGAAGGCGGTGAATACATCGGCGATCACCCAGAAGCTTGCAGACCTTAAGGTATCCTTAGCGATTGTCGCCATCTTGGAGACCATTGAACTGACGATTCGGCGTGCATAGATATTGTGCATACAACCTGTGCATCGAGTCGGATCTTGAGTTTCCGGTGCTCCCGCAGGCGACAATTACGCAACCCGTAGTCACTGTCCGTCGGGGTCCGCATGCAAATGCTGCCACCCCGACGGACAGGCAGCACGGGGGCGACTACGTCCAGGCGATCATGGACGACATAATTAGCTTTCAGGCGGTCGAGGGAAAATCGATCACCTATCAAGTGCTTAAGCACGCAACCGATGAGGCATTGCGTGCTATTCTTTTAGGCACCGCGCTCGCGACTATACTGCGTCAACGCGGATACCTTGCACTTCATGCGTGCGCGGTCGCCCAAGACGGTAGGGCCCTCGCATTCGTTGGCAGGTCTGGCGGCGGAAAATCAACGCTTGCCGAGCTTTTCTCTCAGCGTGGATATGACGTCCTGAATGACGACGTACTTGCTATCGACTTTTCGGAGGGGCATGCGCGCGTCCTGCCCGGCTACACACAAATCAAGCTGCGGCCCGAAGCTGGCCGTCACCTCCTGCCCGATTACGATGCTCTCCCTCGGATAGACGACGAGCGGGATCGGCGCGTATTCACGAATCGGGCGTCGTCAGTAGACTCGCCAATTCCACTGCGGAAAGTTTACCTGCTGGATAGTTTCGACGCTGAGTCGTCGGGTATAGATGACGTTAGTCAGCGCGACTATCTGTTGGAAATATCCCACCATACACGGTCGACCGAGCTGCTCTTTCATCCTTCCTATCGCGCCGCCCATTTTCGCCAGTGCT
>CBFGXY010000295.1:0-2910 GCA_965652945.1 uncultured bacterium | reverse complement strand
CTAATTGCTGTCATTAACAGATATATGCGGCTGTCTTCGCCCGCACGACTTATTTGAGAAAAGGATAATCTTCCTGCGCGTAGACATCTTCGTAGATGGCTTCCAGGGGCGGGAAGTCGCTCTTTTCTGAGAAGTCGACCGACTCGAGCACCTCGGCCTTGACCTCCTCGTCGACCTGATCGAGTTCCTCATTTGTGAACATCTCATGCTTGATGAGATATTGCTTGAGTCGAATGATGGGGTCTTCATTCTTCTTCTCCTCGAGCTCCTCTTTCGTGCGGTAGTTGGCAGGGTCGCTCATCGAGTGTCCGCGATACCGATAGGTGCGAACCTCCAGCAAGAACGGTTTGCCCTCGCGTGCTCTCGGCAGATAATCCTGGAAAGCTTTGTAGACGGTCAGCACATCCATGCCGTTGATGACGGCCGCTTCCACGCCGTAACCGAGCGCCTGTTTGGTAAAATCGGGATCGCCGAACGCCCGCTCGACTGCCGTCCCCATCGCGTAGTGGTTGTTCTCGATTACGAAAATTACCGGCAGTTCGTATAGACTCGCCAGGTTGATGGCCTCGTGGAACGACCCCTGGCCAACCGCGCCGTCACCGAAGAACGTGATGTTTGCGCCTCCATCCTGCAGGTATTTGTGCGCGAAGGCGATGCCGCCACCCACCGGAATATGACCGCCGACGATTCCGTGCCCGCCAAACATCTTCAATTCGGCATCGAAGTAATGCATCGAACCGCCCTTCCCTTTCGAGCAGCCGGTTTCCTTGCCGAAGAGTTCCGCCATGCTGGCATTCACATCCATTCCCATCGCCAGACCGATCCCATGATCACGATACGCCGTTATCACCGAATCGACACCAATGTTCATGGCCCATGCGGCACCGGTGGAGACGGCCTCCTGGCCGATGTACAGGTGCAGAAAACCTGCAATTTTCTGCCGTCCGTACATTTGCGCGGCGCGTTCCTCGAATCGACGCTGCAGCAACATGTTGCGGTACATTTTACCGAGTTCTTCCGCATCCAGACCGACGTCTTCATGGGTGAACTGACCGGCCTGGTACGTTTCGACCGTCAATTGATGGGAGATTGCGCTGGGAACCTCCACTACCTCGCCCCCGGCCGTCTGATCGGCGGCCTTCTTAGGTGCCGCACCGTTGCTTTTCTTGTTTGATTTCGCCATCGTCTATCCTAATCTTGTACACGAACATGAGCGCCGCGCGCAATTCACCGTAAGGTTTGACTCCTTACGCGAGTGCTGATGCCGGCTCGTAGCACACGGAATTCCGCCCCATAAGGGCACGGCCGGGTATTATAAGCATAAAAGTCGGCCGCCGCCCGAACGCACCGCTTAGAATCATTGAGTTGCTTGTGAAAGCGGTTCGCCCGAGACCGTTTTTCACCCGGTCGAGGTCAGCAGAATTGCAGATTAGACGGTTCACACGTAGCTTCGCCGGTTCGCCCACGATGTATTCTACTCTACAGAAGTGACTGGCTCGAACTACGCCTCGCCGCGATCGATCGTAATCATTCCGACCTATAACGAGGCGGATAATATTGCCACGGTGCTTGAGCTGATCATGACGCTGGAAGAGCCCGTCTTCGTGCTCGTGATCGATGACGGCTCACCCGACGGCACGGCGCGAAGGGTCTGTGCAGCCATGGAGGAATATCCGGGGCGCATTGACCTGATCGAACGGGAGGGAAAGCAAGGACTGGGCTCGGCTTATCTAACAGGATTTACCTATGCGCTCGAGCACGGCTTCGAGTTCATCTGTGAAATGGATGCCGACCTGTCTCATAACCCTCAAGACCTGCCGCGGCTGATCGCGCCTGTGCGTGAAGACCGGGCGGACGTCACCGTAGGATCCCGATATATCGAAGGGGTTCGGGTCATGAACTGGCCGCTTAGCCGACTCGTACTTTCATACGGAGCAGGCGTGTATACGAGAATGATCACGCGTTTGCCTGTGTTTGATGTAACGGCGGGATTCAAATGCTTTCACCGGCGCGTTCTGGAGGCAATCGACTTCGACCGGGTAAAGTCAAACGGATACTCGTTTCAGGTCGAGATGAAGTACCGCGCCTGGAAGCTGGGATTTCGTCTGATGGAGGTGCCGATCATCTTTACCGAACGCACGGAAGGACAGTCTAAAATGAGTAAGGCGATCGTGCGGGAAGCGGCACTGAAGGTCTGGGAGCTGCGTTTCCGCCAGATCGTCGGGCGTCTCTGATCGGAGGTTTTAAGGCACCGGCAGTGGAATCTCTGCTGCCCGTTGACATCGGAGGGCCAATTTGTTTTGATGTAGGATCCCTCCTACATCCGGCCTGCCATGACACGACCCGGCACAGAACAATTCCCGCTGCGAGTGGCAATCGTAGGATCTGGTCCTGCTGGATTCTATGCAGCGGAGCATCTGTTCAAACAGTCGGACATGGTCACGCATATCGACATGTTCGACCGTCTCCCGACACCCTTTGGTCTGGTGCGAGGTGGCGTCGCTCCCGATCATCAGAAGATAAAAAACGTCACTCGTGTCTTCGACCGGATCGCACAAAGGGATGAGTTCCGATTCTTCGGGAACGTTGAGGTGGGTCGGGATCTGACGATCGAAGATCTCCGGCAGTACTTTCATGCGGTAATCATTGCTACGGGCGCGCAGCAGGATCGCGCACTGGGAATCCCTGGAGAGGATCTCGAAGGCAGCCATTCCGCAACGGAGTTCGTGGCCTGGTATAACGGGCATCCGGATTATCGAGATCACACGTTCGACCTCTCGGCAACGGACGTGGTCATCGTAGGTGTCGGCAATGTCGCTATCGACGTTGCGCGCATTCTTTGCCGAACAGTGGAAGAACTGAAGTCGACCGACATCGCCGACTACGCACTCGATGCATTGCGGCACAGCC
>CBFGXY010000294.1:0-2921 GCA_965652945.1 uncultured bacterium | reverse complement strand
CCCGGTCTCGCTTTATCTGAATGACGAACGTGTCGCGCAGACTCTGGCCTCGACGGGGCCGGGTACATCGACGACCGTCTCGCTGGTTTTTACGCCTCGCAGCCGTGGATGGCATGAGGGCAAGGTGGTGATCGAGGATGATGCGTTCGTTCAGGACAACACCCGCTATTTCACGCTGAACATACCCGAACGTCGGCGGATTCTGATTGTGCAGGGGCGGCCCTCCAGTGCGCATAACCTGCTGCTGGCGATGGCGCCGGAAGTCTCGGAATCACGAATCGTGTTCGAGCGAGAAGTCATTCCCGCCTCTGCGCTTTCCGGTCAGACATTGGGTTCCTATGATGCCGTCGTCCTCGCGGGTGTCTCGACCTTCAGTAGCGGCGAAACGAGTTTGATTGCAAATTTCGTTGAGGACGGTGGTGGACTAATGATCTACCCCGGCCAGAACGCCGATGTGGGCGCATACAATAACCTTTTGCAGCGGTTGGGCGGAGGTGCTGTGAGCGACGTCGTCGGCACGCCGGGCGAATCCTCGGCAATTGCTGAGGTAGGTGCGGCGGACTTTGAGCATCCGATCTTCGAAGGCGTCTTCGAAGACAGAACCGATTCCAATATGGAACAGGCTTCCGTATTCGCTGCGATGCGCTATGCTGGAGGCAGTGGTCGTGAACAGACCGTCTTGTCACTGTCGAACCGCTGGCCACTCCTGCAGGAAGTCCGTTCGGGTGCCGGTGTCGTCCTGTTAATGACTTCAGGACTGGAGCCGGCGTGGAACGAACTCGCCGTTCGGGGTCTGTTCGTGCCCCTTGTATACCGCTCTCTCTTCTATCTTTCGGCAACCGAGACGGAAATGGGAGATGGACTGGCGCTTTCTGAAGATGTCGAGGTCCGGCTTAGCGAGAGAGAAGGCGAAGGCTCCGTGATCATCGCGACCGCGTCGGGAGATGAGGTGATACCCGAACAAAGGAGCGTGTTCGGAACGAGGCGTGTGTCGGTAGCCGGCCGGACCATGGGGGAACCGGGTTTTGCCCGAATACTGGATGGGGATAGCAATCAGCTTCGCCATATGATCGCTGTAAATCTTGATCCGTCCGAGTCCGATCCACACCTGATTTCGGGTTCAGAGGTGGCGGCAACCATTGAATCTCAACTCAACGTTCCGACCCAGGTGATCGATCTGCAGAATGGAGCGGCCGATTTCGCAAGGGTGCTGAGCGAGGCTCGCCGAGGCGTCGAAATCTGGAACGTCTTTTTACTGCTCGCGTTGGGATTTCTTGTAGCTGAGATGCTGGTTGCCAAACGGTGGAAACCCGAGGCGATGCCGGCCTAACGAGCCTTCCAAAGCCGCAGCAAGGCCATGTCCGCATTCGTTTCTGCGCTCAATATCCTGCAGACGATGTTTGTCGCAGGCTTCGTCGTGGCCACGTTCTCATTGCTCGGAATGACGCTCTTGTATCGGCTGCGCATCGGGCCTGCGGTATTCACCTGGCGGCCTGAGCCCGTGCGGAGGTTTCCGTATGGCGCGAGCTCCTTCATTATCCTCATTGCCGCCATCGAGATCATGGCTCGTGAGGTCGGGAGTGGCATCGAACCGCTGCTCCTTGCCGGCCTCGGACTCGGCAGCCTCGCCTGGTTTATGGCAGGATGGATGTCGGGAGTTGCCGTCGCTAACCATTCGGGCATCATCCAGGACGTCCTTCATCCGGATAGAGTTATCGAATGGCAAAGAGTAACGGATTATTTTGAGGTGCCAGCCGGCTCGCGAACCGCGCTCGTCGTTCTATACAGATCCAACGACGGCCCGCAGTCAAGAGTGCAATTGCGAGGACGGAAATCCATGCGGAACGAGTTGGCATCGCTGATGGATTGTCACCTGCAGATTCAGCCCGGGCAACCTGAGCCTGCGGTGCCTGGGAAGAAGGTTTTTGAGAAATAGAGCGCAAGGCACGCAGTCGTCTCTGCTCGTGACTTCCTGGAAACACGCCTGAGCGCGTCGCAACACCCGCCGTCAATAAGGGTATACTAAATAGTGAAGGCTACGTCCTTCCCATCTGTTGTTTCACCACCTGGATCACTTTTGCATAGAAACGAGATACCTGCGGGCATGGAGTCCGCAATCGTCGTAGCGGTCAATACCCCAGAAACTTCCGTTTGGGAAATGGATGATGCGCTTGACGAACTCGAGCAACTTGCTCGCACAGCGGGAGCATTTGTAACGGATCGCGTAACGCAGTCACTCGACCGCATCGGTCCGGCAACCTATATCGGTAAAGGGAAAGTTCAGGAGCTCAAGCAGCTAACCGCCCAGAGAGAAACCGACCTCGTGATCTTCGACGACGATCTGTCTCCCGTACAGGTGCGTAACCTCGAGCGGTCACTCGGATGCAAACTGCTCGACCGTTCGGGACTGATTCTCGACATCTTTGCCACGCGGGCCAAGACGGCGGTCGCGAAAACGCAGGTCGAGCTGGCACAACTCGAGTACATGCGCACGAGGCTCACGCGTCAGTGGACGCACCTCTCACGGCAATCCGGGGGCATCGGCACAAAAGGCCCGGGCGAGATGCAGATCGAAACGGATCGGCGGGTCATCGGTGACCGCATTTCGAAGCTAAAAGCCCGTCTCGAGAAGATCGATCTTCAGCGCAGAACGCAACGAAAAGGCCGCAGCCAGTACCCGCGCGCTTCGCTGGTAGGTTATACTAACGCGGGTAAATCCACGCTCATGAATGCGCTGGCAGGTTCGCACGTGCTCGCCGAAGACCGTCTCTTCGCCACGCTCGACGCAACGACCCGGCTCGTAACGTTCGATGCGAATAAAGAAGTTCTGCTGTCGGATACGGTCGGATTCATCCGAAAGCTGCCGCACCGGCTGATTGAAAGTTTTAAGAGCACGCTCGATGAAGTCCGCGAGAGCGATG
>CBFGXY010000293.1:0-2928 GCA_965652945.1 uncultured bacterium | reverse complement strand
CCGGCCGCAGCCAATCGGCAATTCCGCTCCGGATCGTGGGATCATCCGCATTGTACGCTTTTGTACACGCAGGCGTCGGTTTTGGATTATTCCCGGTGACGGGGCTTCCCATGCCGCTGATCTCATACGGCGGTACGTCGATGATCGCGACGGGCACAATGATCGGCATCCTTCTGAATATTTCTCGGCAAACCGATTGATGAAGCGATCGCCCAGAATATTGCTTGCAGGCGGGGGAACGGGCGGACACGTCTATCCGGCAATCGCAATTGCAGATGCGATTCGGTCGCTGCGTTCGGATGCGGTCGTCGAGTTTGCCGGAACGCGTGATCGCATGGAATGGGAGGCCGTCCCGAAGGCGGGTTATGCGATTCATCCGATCACGGCTGCAGGTATTCAGCGATCGGATCCTTTGAAGAATCTCAGCATCCCCGTGAAACTGTCTCAGGGGATTATGCAAAGCCTACGGCTGGTACGTGCATTCGACGCCGATGCTGTGGTGGGGACGGGCGGATACGTCTCGGGTCCGGTGGCACTTGCTGCCGGTATGCTGCGGAGGCCCGTCATTCTTCAAGAGCAGAATGCCTATGCAGGGGTCACGAACCGGATGCTGGCTCGCGTGGCCTCGAGCATTCACATCGCATTCCCGGAGGCCGGAGACTCCTTTCCATCGGAGAAGGTCAAGCTCACGGGAAATCCAACCCGGCGAGATCTGCTTGAAGCCGATCGAGCCTCTGCTCGAGAGCATTTCGGTATCGACCAGGAATCGCGGGTGCTGTTCGTGTTTGGCGGGTCGCTGGGCAGCGAGGCTATTAACAACGCCATCGAAGCTCATCTGGACCGGCTGCTGGGCAATGAACAACTCTACGTCCTATGGCAGACCGGAGCCAGATATTTCGACGCCATCGACAGTCGTGTACCCAAGCGCGATCGGCTGGAGGTTTTGAAGTATGTGGATCGTATGGATCTGGCATACGCGGCAAGCGATCTCGCGGTGTGCCGTGCCGGTGCCCTTACATGCAGCGAGCTGCTCGTCACCGAGACACCATCGATTCTGGTTCCATCGCCCAACGTGGCAGAGGATCATCAGACCAGAAATGCTATGAGTCTGGTGAGGATCGGAGCGGCCGAACTTCTGCCCGAACCAGAACTGGCGGGCCGCCTTGCAACGGATGTCGAGGCGCTTCTGCTGGATGTGGAACGACTCGTGGAAATGAGTGACGCAGCGCGCCACGCCGCGAAGCCGAACGCCGCCATCGAGATCGCGCAGGATGTGCTGACTCTGGCAGGTTTCGATGAACAAGTTTAAGCATGTATCGGACGACCCTACAATGACAGAACGTAGAAGACAATCTTCGCTCGGGCGCATCCGGCACGTGCATATGGTCGGGATCGGCGGGATCGGCATGAGCTCGATTGCAGAGGTTCTGCTCAATCGAGGATATCAGGTTACCGGATCCGACTTGAGGTCCTCCAGCGTAACGAGACGACTCGAATCGCTCGGCGCTGTGATTCACGAGGGCCATCACGCGGAGCACCTGGCAGATGCAGACGTCGTGGTTCATTCATCCGCAATCAAGCCCCGCGAGAATCCCGAGACACTGGAGGCCGAGCGCAGGCGCGTCCCGCTCATTCCAAGATCAGTGATGCTCGGCGAGCTGATGCGAATGAAATTCGGCATCTGTATCGCCGGAACACATGGCAAAACCACCACCACATCGCTCACGGGACTTGTCGTGAGCGAAGGTGGCTTCGACCCGACCATTATCGTCGGTGGGAAAGTGACCGTCTTTGGTTCGAATGCGGTCACGGGCGAAGGCGACATAATCATCATTGAGGCTGACGAGTACGACCGGACATTTCTGCGGCTCACCCCATCGATCGCGGTCATCACCAACATCGAAGCCGATCATCTCGATAGTTATCAGAACCTTGATGAGATCAAGGAGGCGTTCATCCAGTTCGCCACTTCGATTCCCTTCTTCGGTGCCGCCATCGTTTGCCTCGACGATCCGATCGTGCAGGAGATCGTCAGCCGCATCGACCGACGCGTCATTACATACGGCACCTCGCGGCAGGCTGAAGTACGCGCAGAAAACATTGAGCAGAAAGGACTCCGAACGCTTTTCGATGTCATGGCCGGATCGGAGTATCTGGGTCGGATCGACATCAAGGCCCCCGGCCTGCATAATGTCCGAAATGCGCTGGCGGCCGTGGCTGTAGGCAGAGAGCTCGAGATCGATTTCGAGGACATTCGCAACTCCCTCGCCCGGTTCTCAGGAGTTCAACGGCGCTTCCAGAAAGTGGGCGAAGTCAATGATATTCTGATCATCGATGACTATGCCCATCATCCAACGGAAATAACCGCAACCCTCGAGGCTGCGGCCTCGGGCTGGCCTGACCGGCGCATCGTCACGGTATTCCAGCCGCATCTGTACTCACGAACCCAGGACTTTCTGGAGGGCTTTGCGCGGTCTTTCTTCAACTCAGATGTGCTGATTGTCACCGATATCTTCCCTGCACGCGAAGAACCGATTCCGGGGATCGATGGAGAACTGGTCGCGGAAATGGCTCGGCGTTACGGCCATCGGGGAGTGCATTTCGTCAAAGAGAACGATCAACTGGTGGATCGACTTGAGGAAATCGCACGACCTGGCGACACGGTCATCACGATGGGTGCCGGTGATATCTACAAGGCAGGACGTGCTTTCCTGAAGCGTTTAAAGGGGGAGTAATGGCAAGGAGAAAGTCGAAATCAAATCGTTGGGTATTGCTCGCCATAGCATCGGCGATTGTGCTGGTGATGGCGGGCGCCTACGCATGGCAGTGGGCTTCAGGCATCATGGTCAGCGAAATCCGGATCCATGGAAACACCCATGCGGCGACCGGTGAGATTCTGACTCTCGCTCGAATCGACTCTTCAGTCGC
>CBFGXY010000292.1:0-2964 GCA_965652945.1 uncultured bacterium | reverse complement strand
AGGCGGAGGTGCGTGGTTGAATGTGAGCCGCCGCGTGGTGATGACCGCTACATTGATAACCAGTAAAGAGGGACCGGTCTTTCTCCTCGGCCCCTCTTTTCACTTTTGATCCTCAACTATCGCACCTCAGGGGCGAGACCGGATGATCACCACCCCTGAGATGGAAGCTCACGAATCCAGAGCAACTTTGATCATGTGCCGGATGTGATCGCGGTGTGCCTGCGACTCCGCGTTGCCACCCTGGCGCTGCGCAATCGTGTCGATCTGCTTGAGGTTTGAGAGTGCTACGGACTTCGAGACGTTGTCGTAACGCGGGCTCTGCTCATCATCCAGAATGCGGAGCAGATTCCCCACGTAATGAATCTGCAGATTCTGTCGGAACGTGTTCACATCCGTCCCCGCATCCGCATCAAAAATGGCGCTCGTGAGGTCTGCGACCATTTCAGAAAGCGGATACTCATTTCCGTATAGCCGGGAATCCGTGATCCGCTTCATCACATTGGGATGAAGCAGGTGCGAGAGGACGTTGCTCTGCAATGCCAGAACACGATCGTGGATCTTGGGATCTTCAGGAGCGGAGAAGAAGCCGAACCCTCGGCGCTGCATTTGAAGATGCGCGTAGAGCGAACCGTCGTGCTCGAAAGCATCCGGGGCGAAGACGTGCTCCGCCAGCGACTCCATCGCGCGCTTCTGGTCCGCGCGGCTAACCGGACGGAAGGGCTGATCAGCCCCCGGCTGATCTACCATGGCGCGATCCACATACACACCGCCGATGTAGCGCGAGGTCACAGTGGCGGCATTGTTGTACTCGCCGGTCAGCAACAGATAGGCGTTGCGTAGCTCGTGGTGTGACTCGCCGGATTTACGGAATCGTTCAGGCAGACCTTCGACGAGCTGATTAACCAGCTGGAATCGTCCCTGAGAGTACGCAATGGGGTCGGCCGACATGTCATTGATCATGACGCGCGGGTCGATGGCCTTGCCTGGCGACCGCATGTCATCGGCATCGTTTCCAAAAGCCAGTTCCGGCTCCGTCGAACGAGCGAGCAGTTGTTCGCGCTCGGCATCCGTCATGACACCATACCCAAACTGGATCGCCCAGATGTCGTAGGGGCCGGGCCGGTTGGTGAAGTAGAGTCCCTGGGGCTCACCCGGAAGCGACAGGTTCGCGGCCGGATAATCCATTACCGACCCAATGAGACCCATCTCGGAAGCGAGTCGGCGGTCTGTTAGCTGCTCAGGCGTCAGCATCTGACTGGCCTTCATGTTGTGATTGAGACCGAGCGTGTGACCCACTTCATGCAAGAGCAAGTAATAGATCGACTGCTCGAGGTACTCGTTCACTTCTTCGATCCCTGCGCCCGTTGCTTCGAGGACATGCTTTCCGAACAGCGCGCTCTGGTGCAAGTGATGTCCGATCGAGCAGTAACCGGCGTGCTCCACATGCCCGAGATCATGCTCAAGGTTCAGAGCGGCCGCCTCGAAGACACGCTCCTGGCTGAGGCGATTCGTCAGGAAAACGTACTCGAGCATTACATCGGCGCCCAGTATCTGGCCCGTGCGTGGGTTGACAAAGCTCGGCCCGTATCCACCGAAGGGAGGCGTCGGAGAAGATGTCCAGCGCAGAACATTGTATCGAATGTCCCCCGCATCCCATTCCGCATCATCCGGCTGAACTTTCACCTCGATCGCATTCGAAAATCCTGCCTGCTCAAAGGCTACGTTCCATGCCAGAACGGCATCCCGAATTTCGTCGCGAATCTCGTGCGGAGTCGTGTTTTCTATCCACCAGACGATTGGCTCGACCGGATCAGAGATTGCGGCGGACGGATCCTTCTTGACCAGGTGCCAGCGGTGCACCAGATCGCGATACGGGGTCGAACTCGTCGACGTGAGGTCCGTCACTTCGGTCGTAAAGTATCCTACCCTCGGGTCATCGAAAATCGGCTCGTAGTCGTTGTCCGGCATCTCGATCAGCGTATGCTGAACCCGAATGCTGACATTGCGCGCATCGGTAACTTCGGATCCGCCTCGGTTCGTCGGCGCATCGTCCTGATACACATACTCGACAACGATGTCGGTATTGAGCGGATAGTTGCGAATGTCGACGTAGCGCGACTTGTCCTTGCTCAGACGTCCCAGAGAAAACATCCGCGCGGCCGCCGCACCTTGCGGAGGCGTCGGCTTCACCTGTTGCAACGCCTCGGTTAGAAACAGATCGTCGGCCTTGATGAGATATAGACTGTCATCCTTTGCTACTACCTTCTCCACCGCCAGGACGGCACGACTGATGTTCGCTTCCGCCGCACGGCTCAACGGATTGTCTTCATCAAAATAGAACGATGCATTCTCCGCCAGAAACTCGATCCGATCGAAGTTCTTCTGGATGGAGAAAATGCGGTTGTCTCGGTAGGCGCCTCGGAAATGGCCCACTCTAGGCAGACCATCCACGGTATAGGAGAAATAGATGTACTCTTTTCCGATCTGATCTTCCCGGATGGCCAGTTGCAGCGAGCCGTTGGTCGTATCCTGATACAGCGTAAAGAGGCCATCGATCTTGGTGCTGGCTTTCACCGCATCGGCAAACTTGTCGTTTGCGGAGGAGCTTGCCGGCTCACTGCCGGCCCTGACGGCGGGCTGCGACGAGGTGCAACCGATCAAAAACAGCGTCAGGACGAACGTGCTTATCAACCACTTGGAAGAACGATACATGGACAAACGGAGATGGAGGAACGGGAAAGGGTTGTTGCCGGCGACCCGCATTACCGCTGGTAAATTCCGGCGGTTCAACGTGCCTTCAGCAACGAGCTATAATTGTATATTAGTATGGGAATGGACTCTGGGCAAGGAAAAAAACGGTTGTTGGGCCCCGAGGGATTCGTTTCGGGCTCAACGCAAGATGAAGGTCTCGTCAGAGTGATATTCAGAGGGAGATAACGCCTTCTACCAGAGCCGCCTGCTTGT
>CBFGXY010000291.1:0-2967 GCA_965652945.1 uncultured bacterium | reverse complement strand
AGTTGCGGCTCTTCTCGGATACGCGTTGCATCGAGTCTTCGGTCTGGAGATCGCCCGCCGTGCCGAGGTATTTCCACCCGAGACGGTATTGGATAAGACCAAGGAGCATGCCGACCGCCGCAAGCGAGAAGCCCCAGTGGAAGTTGACGCCCTCGCCGACGTAGCCGACGAGCGCCGTCCCCGCAAAGGCGCCGATGTTGATCCCCATGTAGAAGATCGAGAAGCCGGCATCACGTCTGGCTCCGCCCTCTGGGTAGAGGTCGCCGACCATCGTCGACACGTTCGGCTTGAGAAGTCCGGTTCCGATCACGACGAGCGCCAGGCCCAGATAGAACGTGACGGTAGTCGGTACGGCCAGTGAGGCGTGGCCCAGCATGATGATGACCCCTCCCACGAAGACCGCCTTCTTTTGACCCCAGATATTATCCGCGACCCATCCTCCCGGCAACGAGAGGACGTACACGAAGAATGTGTAGAGTCCGTAGATGGCCGTCGCCACGCCCACCTGCAGCCCCATCCCCGCGTTCGGGTCGGTGATGGCGGCCGTCATGAAAAGGACGAGGATCGCGCGCATCCCGTAATACGAGAAACGCTCCCACATCTCGGTGAAGAAGAGTGTCGAGAGCCCGCGCGGGTGGCCGAACCACTGGCGGTCCGCAGCCGCGATGGCGGGGGAGACGGTGCCGGCGAGTTCGGCGGCTTCTTCGCTGGCGTACTCGCTGGAAGGATCTTTAGCCATGATCAGCTCATGATGTAAATGGCATAGCGCGCCGCTGAATGCGACAAAACACACGAAGATAACGGTCGGAGAGCATCGTTTCTAACTCTATTCCGTAGGGAGCTCGAATTCTCATTCAAGCAGCAGTGCAGCCGTACCCGATACTAAGTTCTTAGCGGACTCGAGAACTGGTGCCTGTGTCGTATATTGTTCGGTTCGCGAAAATTCGATCGCCATCATCCCTTCTCTCACATCAAATCCGGTGACAGCTTCGGTTCGGCCTCATGGGTCGCGGGTGCAACCCGCCGGGCCCCAGTACACGAGCACGTCTCATCCGGAAAAGTTACGCATATCAGTACGTCATGTCTGCCTCTAACCGTAAGAACCTTGTCGCACCATCCGATCATCACGGGCCTCGCAGTCACAACTGCGGTGAACTACGTGATGCGCACGTGGGCCAGGAGGTTATCATCAAAGGATGGGTGGATACTCGAAGGGACCTCGGGGGACTGATTTTCATTGACCTGCGCGACCGATTCGGGTTGACACAGGTCGTTTTTTCGCCTCAGTTCAATGAGAGCGCCCATGAGCTCGCAAACGCGCTTCGGAATGAGTATGTGATTTCGGTCCGGGGCCGGGTCGAGGTTCGATCGGATGAGACCGTCAATCCCAAACTTCCTACGGGCACGGTCGAAGTGCACGTCGATGATCTTTTGATCCTGAATACATCAGAGGCATTGCCGTTCAACGTTTCCGCACACGAGGAGAAACGAATCGATGCGAATGAAGAACTTCGCCTCCGTTATCGATACCTCGATATGCGGCGTCCCGATCTGCAGCGCAACCTCGTTCTTCGACATAAGCTATATCAGTCCGTGCGTCGCTTTTTCGACGCGCACGACTTCCTCGAGGTAGAGACGCCGGTCCTGATGAAATCTACACCGGAAGGCGCCCGCGACTACCTCGTCCCGAGCCGCATCCATCCGGGCAAGTTTTATGCACTTCCACAGAGTCCGCAGACCTATAAGCAGATTCTGATGGTGGCGGGGATGGACCGCTACTTCCAGATCGTGAAGTGTTTTCGGGATGAGGACCTGCGAGCAGACCGTCAACCGGAGTTTACCCAGATCGACGTAGAGATGACCTTCGTCACGGAGGAGGTCATTTACGGTCTGATGGAAGGTCTGATGGCTGCGATCTGGAAGGACCTGAAGAGTGAGGATATCCAGACGCCATTTCCCAGAATCACATACGATGACGCGATTCGGCGGTATGGTTCGGATAAACCGGACACGCGCTTCGATATGCAGATTCAGGACGTCAGCGAAGCGTTTCGGGGATCGGGATTCCGTGTCTTCGATTCCGTAATCGAGCAGGGAGGGCACATAGTCGCGCTGGTCGTTCCGGGAATGGGCGATCAGGGACGCGGATATATGGATCGTCTCGACAAGGATATCGTCCGTAAACGTATCGGAGCGGGTGGCCTCGTCTACTTCAAGTTGCCGTCGGATGGATCCGAGACGTATTCGTCCGTGAAGGAGAATGTGCTGCCGGTTGAGAATGTGGAGAAAGCGATCGCCGCATCAGGCGCATCGACGGGTGATCTGGTTCTCGTGCTCGCGGGCAAGGACTCGAATGTATTTATGCAGGCGGGCGATCTGCGTCTGCATATGGCACGCGAGCTCCATCTCATCCCTCGTGAGTCAGACGGACCATGGAATTTTATCTGGGTGACCGACTTCCCTCTTCTCGAATGGGATGAGGATGAGCAGCGCTATTTTGCTATGCATCATCCGTTTACCTCGCCTCGTCCGGAAGATCTCGAACGAATGGAAGACCGCCCGGGCGAGGTCAGGGCTCGGGCGTACGACCTGGTCCTGAACGGCAACGAAATTGGAGGAGGATCCATCCGAATCCATAACGCCCACGTACAGGAGAGGATGTTCGGCCTTCTCGGCATTGATGAGGCCGAGGCGCAGCGTCGTTTCGGGTTCATGCTCGACGCATTCAAGTACGGTGCTCCTCCTCACGGTGGTATCGCCTTTGGTGTGGATCGGATCGCAATGCTGCTGGCCGGCGCGTCGTCGCTACGAGAGGTCATCGCCTTTCCGAAAACCCAGAGCGCGCAGGAACCGATGGTGCAATCACCGGATGTCGTCGATCCTCAGCAACTGCAAGAGCTTCATATTGAAGTGGTCGAATTGGACGAGGAAAAGGATTCCCGGAAAGCGAAATCTGCCGGATCTTAG
>CBFGXY010000290.1:0-2978 GCA_965652945.1 uncultured bacterium | reverse complement strand
AATCTTGGAGTCTGGGCGGGAGAAGTACACGTATTCAAAGACGCACTGGCTGATTCCGTGATGCTGCGGAAGCTGTAGACTTTGAAACTCGCCGGATTCGATTCCCTCGCGATTGATGATGAGAATCTCTCCTGGCTCCACATCGCGAATATACGTGGCGTCGATCATGTCGAAGGCACACGTTTCACTCGCGATGCAATAGGCCGGGCCGTCTTCCTGGTTCAGCCGACCAAGTGCCAGCGGACGAAAACCGTTCGGATCTCGAACAGCGATCAGGCTGTCGTCGGTTAGCATCACCAGCGAAAACGCTCCTTCGATCTGCGTTAGTGCATCATATATCTGGTCGATCTGACGCTTGCGTCTGCTCTGAGCGATGAGGTGCAGAATCAGCTCGGTATCGCTTGTGGTCTGAAAGAGCGTACCGCGCTCACTGAATGAATGTCGCAGCTCACGAGCATTCGTGATGTTGCCGTTGTGAGCAATTGACAGATTTCCATCATGGTAGTGAACCGTGAAAGGTTGCACGTTCGATGGATTGCTGGAGGCGCCTGAAGTGGAGTACCGATTGTGGCCTATCCCCGCACTCCCCGTCAGCTTGGTGTCGAGGATTTCGGAGTCGCTGAACACATCCAGAACCAGCCCGTGCCCGCGATGCACTTGCATCACCGGTCGTCCCTTGGCTTCGTCGTAGGTGGAGGTTACGATGCCCGTTGACTCCTGGCCTCGGTGTTGAAGGGCATGCAATCCAAAATAGATGTGCCGTGCCGCGTCTCGGGCATTGAAGATTCCGAAAACGCCGCAGTGGTCTTTAATATTACGCATACAAGGGTTTAGAGGAGGATAAAACCGGCTGCCACGATGATGCCCACTGTGTTGGCAACCATATCCCGATGCGAGAAATAGCGTGAGGGTCCGTAATAGAAGTCATAGACTTCTTTGGTCAAGCCCACGGAGAAACTCATGAGAGCGGAGAGTGGGAGCGCAGGTCGCTCGCGCATGCTCATTTTATTGACGAGAGCGTACTGGGCACCGACCGTCATCAAAAGGCTGAAGCTAAAGTGCTGAACCTTGTCGAAACCGAGCCACGGGTCGCGTCGACGTGGGACCCTATCCGAACGCCGCTGCAACGTGTAGCCGATTCGCTGTGTTTCGGGCTGCGATGCATCTCCATAAACAAAATGCAGACGGAGGGTCGTCCGATTGTAATGGACGTAGGCAGGAGCATTCGATCCGTTCGCAGCGGCGGTGGATGCGGAAGCAAGGATAAGTATGAGCACCAGGATCAGGGCCGGCAAACGCCCTGAGCCGTGCCTTCTAATCGGCATCCGATGATTTCGTGTCGTGCGATAGAATGCGAATCAGCACCTTTCCAATCCTGTGATTCTCTCTCGATTCGACGCGCATGGCAATCTGATCGAAAAAGATCTCCTCGCCTTCCTCAGGAATGGCACCCTTCAGATGAAAGATAAGGCCCCCCAATGTTTCAAAATCATACTGGTCGGCATCGAAGTTTACCGAGTCGATCATTTCGTCGAGATCGTCCAGGTTAATGCGTCCGTCGGCAAGGAATACCCCTGGCTCGATCTCTTCAAACATGACGGGTTCATACTCATCATGTTCATCCCGAATGTCCCCGACGATTTCTTCCAGTACGTCTTCCAGAGTCACGAGCCCAGCCGTTCCTCCATATTCATCCACAACGATCGCGATGTGCGTTTTTCGGCTTTGAAACTCTTTCAGCAGGGCATCCAAACGTTTGCCGGGAGGCACAAACATCGGCCTTCGAGCTAGCCTGGTCCAATCCAGATGGTCCGGACGGTCCTTGCCCAGATATGGCAGCAGGTCCTTCGCATACAAGATTCCTGCGATATTATCCAGGTGCTCGACATACAGAGGAAGGCGGGAGTGCCCGCTCGTCCGGATCAGTTCCACCGCTTCGTTCACACTTGCAGTGATGGGTAGAGCCACCGTTTCGACGCGGCTGATCATTACCTCGCGTACGGTGGTCTCCCCAAATTCTACAATAGAATGAATAAGCTCTCGTTCCTCTTCCTCTATCGTACCCTGGGCTTCGCCCGCATCGGCTATCGCTTTCAATTCATCGTTGGTAAGGTTCTGGGACCGTTTTAACCGTTCACGAAGCGCATCGCTCGACCGTTCCATCATCTGATGAACAGGCGCCCAGGACTTTTGGACAGCGAACAGAGGGCGCGAAAGTGCCACCTCGAACAAGGCTGCATGTCTCGGAACCGCAAGCTGAGGGATGATGTGAACCAGTACCTCGATGGCCATCGAGAGCACAACAATCTGGATGACCAGGGTAATTACAGGATTCAGATCCCAGGCGGAGGTAGCCACAGCGGCTAGAACCGCAACGATCAAGACAGCGGCTAAATTAAATACTGTGGTACCTGTCAGTATGGAATCATGGAGCAGTCTCGGACTTCCCATCAGGTCAGACTGAGCGGTGCTCCAGGCCGCGTCAACATCGCTGCCGCGCGATGGAAACAAGAAAACGGCGCGGCCGCCCGAGAGAAATGCTGAAAGCAGCAGGAAGAAGGTCGCCGCGACGATGAGAGCCGCCACGACGCCTGGATGAGAGAGGTCAAAGGCTGCTGCCAGGGGTACCGATGAGAAAGAAAATACTCGGTCAGGGTCGGGGTCCAAAATGAGAGAGGGCAAGTCCCTCAGGTCTGTTCAACAATAACGTAGGCCGCAGCGATAGAAACGGCCCCGTCCAGACACGCAACTGCAGATTCTATAGGCGGTTCCAGGAGGTTCAGCCGTTTGACTTCGGGCCATTAGCCGCGAAAAACATTCAATAGAACTACAAAGATAAGGATCGGCACAATGTAGCGGATCATAAAGACCCATGACTTTCTGAGAGCGCCGCTGAACTTACCGCCTGTTGCGATTTCCTCGGCTGCATTCTCAGCTCCCCATACCCATCCTACAAAAATGCTGATCAAGAGGGCACC
>CBFGXY010000289.1:0-2995 GCA_965652945.1 uncultured bacterium | reverse complement strand
GTAACGCCGGAAAACGAAGGCAAGTGGGGCAGCGTGCAGAGTGCGCACGGCACCGATCCGGATACCTGGAACTGGGGTGGGCTGGATAATGCCTACAACCTGGCGAAAAATAACGGCTTCCCATTTCGTTTCCACGTTCTGGTATGGGGCGGTCAGCAGCCGAACTTCTTGAACGACCTCACGGATGAGGAGAAACTGGAGGCCGTCCGCACGTGGTTTCAGGCCGTTGCCGACCGCTATGAGGATATCGACCGTCTGGAAGTCGTCAACGAGCCGCTACATGCCCCGCCTTGGTCGTATCGGGACGCCCTCGGCGGTAATGGCGATACCGGCTGGGATTGGGCGATCAAAGCGTTCGAGATGGCGCGGGAGATATTTCCCGACACCAAGCTGATGGTCAACGACTACGGCATCCTGACGGGCGGAGATAACCTGAACAGATACCTTGGCCTGATCAATCTCTTGCTGGAGCGCGATCTCATCGATGCGATCGGAGTACAGGGCCATCATTTCACGATGCGCAGTGTCACTCAGGAAGTACTGAAGAACTCGCTCGACCGCCTGAGCGCGACCGGCCTGCCCGTCATCGTGACCGAGATGGACGTTGAAGGTAACCCGAACGTAGGCGACGACGACCCCGTCGATCCTAATTACTCACAGGAAGAATCTGATGCAGTACAGCTTGCGACGATGCAGCGCGTCTTCCCCGTTATCTGGTCGCATCCGGGTGTGGAGGGCGTGACCATGTGGGGGTGGAAACTTGGCGGCTGGCGGCCTGGTCGTGAAATGAACCTTCTCCGCTCGAATGGTGAAGAGCGGCCCGCCATGACATGGCTGCGTGAGTTCCTTGCCGAGTATGAGGAAGATGATGACGACAACGGCACATCGGTGGACGACATGTTAACCAAGCAGTTCAGGCTGCTGGGCAACTACCCGAACCCGTTCGGTCCGTCGACCACCATTTCCTACGAGCTTCCGGCCTCGATGGATGTGCAGCTCGATGTGTATGACATGCTCGGACGCCAGGTGAAGTCACTCGTCAGCGATTTCCAGACGGCCGGCATCCATACGGTCACGTTCGATGGATCGGGTCTGGCCAGTGGCATGTACGTCTACAGGCTGCAGGCGGGGGACCAGGCGAAAACGGGCCGGATGATGCTCGTCAAGTAATACAGATCGCTTAGGAGCCTAGGCTATAAACGCGAAGCACGGCCGTCTAAGAGGTTAATCCTCTTGGGCGGCCGTGTTGCCGTTTATATATTTTGGCAGAGAAGTTCGGTAGCGTACGGTGCGATGCCTGGCAATCACTTCGAACTCTACGTGAACGGATTGCCGGCGCTCACGTGATATGTGTATATTGGCTGACTAACGTGCGCATGAGGCCGAACTGATCGCACGATTGACCCTCTTGCCCGGGTGGCGGAATTGGTAGACGCACCATCTTGAGGGGGTGGCGCTCGCAAGGGCGTGCTGGTTCGACTCCAGTCCCGGGCACTTTTGCGATAATATCTGAGCGGGAGCTGTGCTTAAAAACGCGGCTCCCGCTTTGTTTTGGGCGATTCTGAGGCTTAGGGACATTTATTGAGTTTGCAAAAGTCCCTAAATACCCGCAACATTACCCGCAACAGTACCACGGACGGTAAAGGTAATGGCGAAGATTACGGCGGCACTCATTCGCTGGAAGACGCGGCGAGACGGCAAGGGCACGTATCCCGTATGGATCAGGATCAGCGACCGGGACAGCGACCGGTATGTAGCGACCGAGGTTCGGGTGAAGCCCGGCAACTGGAACAAGAGGAAGCAGGAAGTACGGTCGACCGACCCGATTCACGAGGAAAAGAACGGGATCATCAGGAAGCACCTGGAGGAAGTCGAGCGCGAACGGCTGCGGCTCATCCTCGAAGACGAAGAGCCCGCGACACCCGACCGCATTAAGAAGGCCGTCATGAAAGAGGCGGTGCCCGACTTCTTCGAGTTTGCGGAAGAACACCTCGAAGAGCTTGAAAGGCTCGGAAGCATATCGAGGATGAGGCGGCTGAAGGCGCTCATGAAGAAGTTGGAAGACTTCGCCGGGAGCCCGCTACGCTTCGACCGCATTACGCCAAAGCTACTGGCAGACTTCGAGACCGATTGCCTTGCACGTCTCGGCAACAAGCAATCGACCGTCGAGACAAACTTACGCGACCTGCGGACGCTCATCGGCCGGGCGGTAACGCACCGCGTAATCGATGCCGATCTGAATCCCTTCGGGCCAGGAGGATTCAAGATCACGAGGGGAGAGGCGACGGAGCGGACGAAGCTGTCATTCCCTGAGATCACGCGGATTCAGAACCTCGAGCTCGAACCGGATTCGCTCATCTGGCACGTCCGCAACTTCTTCCTGTTCTCGTTTTTCGTCGGTGGCATCCGCTTCGGAGACGTGGTGCAGATGACGGCCGGACGCATTGCCACCGGCACCGGCGACGCACCCGACCGGCTGGCGTTCAGGGCGGGGAAGACGGGTAAGCTCCAGTCGATCAAGATCACGCCACCGGCGCGCCGCATACTTGAAGAGTACATCACAGACGAGAGCGGACGTGATGACTACATCTTCCCCTTCCTGCGAGGTTACGACCTATCGACGCCGAAGAAGCTGCACAACGCCATTGCCTCACGTAACACGATCTGCAACCGCTACCTGAAGAAGATTGCTGAGGCGGCATCCATCGACAAGCCCATCACGACCCACGTTGCCCGGCACTCATTCGCCGATGCAGCACGTTCGGCCGGATGGTCGATCTATGACATCTCGAAGGCGCTCCAGCACTCCAGCATCAAGCAGACAGAGACGTACCTGAAAGCCTTTGATTCCGATGCGCTTGATGGTCGGATGGATAGCCTCTTCGGGGAGGTGGCGTTGTGACAAGTCAATCAGAGAGGCGCAAGCAGCTGGCGGCAGAGATGATATGCCGGTATAGCGATTCGCGCGAAGTCAACCGGCGCCGGCTGAGGGATT
>CBFGXY010000288.1:0-3017 GCA_965652945.1 uncultured bacterium | reverse complement strand
GCCGGCCCGGTTTCGTCTGTTGTCCAAATGTAGCAGAGTCTGCCGTACCTCGATCGAGCTCGTGATTGTGCCTTGTCCCAGTCTGCTGAGTGGTGCATAGCCACGAACGGTGTTCATTGCCGGGAAATCGATGAGCGGAGGTCGCCCGCTAATGAACTGAAGCCTGTTACCCAGCGCGAGTGTCAGCGGACGCCGGAAGCCGAAGGAACGAAAATATCGGAGATGGCCCTTCACGTCGAGTCGGTCAGCGGCTGAGTCATACACGATGCCCCGCACTTGAACGTGCGCATCGATGCCGCCCTCCGGGACTACCTGCGAGTCGACGGTGTTGACTCTTATTCCGAGGCGCACCGCGAGAGAGGACTCGTTTTCGTGATAGGAGATGAACGGAAGTCCGACCCAGGAGTCAGTTCTGGTCTGATGATGTCGCAGGGCGCCGCCGATCATTATGCTGAATAATCGATCGTAAGCGTAAAGGGCGCCGTAGGGTTCGATTTCGAAATACGTATGTCGAACTGCCGCCGATTCCTCACGCTCCATCAGCTTATCGATTCTCCCGGCATGATCCACACTGCCTCTCACGCCCGTGGCCGACGCGGCATGCTCGATGTGGACGCCGGCGTGCGAAGCCACGCGCTCGGACAAATGATGGTATTCCGAACTGAGATGAAACACGGCGCGCGGCCGAATGCGGTTCTCTGCGATGGTGTAACGGATTCGAGCCGCGCCACCCGCACCCTGCCACAGCGAGTACGTGGGCGCCAGATGTGTTTCAAATGACGGACTCGGCGTTGCGAAGTCGGTGCGCAGCGGCACCTCGGTCAAACCAGGCCATGCAGGCACCTGCGCAAGACAGGCAATTTCCTGGCGGAAGAGAAGGTCACGCCTTCCATCTTCCTGGACTCCGAAAAAGCTCAATGAGAGTGCCCCGCTCCCTGTAACATGCAGCGTTCCATACCCCGCCGCGCCGGATGCAAAGGTGGGATCGTTGCGGCGCGAAGCCCATTCCGGCCGAGACAAGGATCCGCTCACAATGTGATGCCCCGGCGAGTCGAAGTACGTGAGATTATGCTCGTGTCCAGACACAATGATCACGTCCGGGTATCGCTGCGCAAGCTGTAGGATGTCGTGTCGATAGCGCTGATAGGCTCTCTCGGAGTAGTCCTGAGGCGCGCCAACCACCCTTTTCACCAGGCCTTTCAGTGTGATGCGCGAGTCCCAGTACAGAGCATGATCTCCCGCTGATCGCACGGGATGGTGGGTCGCAAGGATTACGTGTCTCTCTTGATTGTCACGAATTGCCTCGCTGATCCGATTTAATACCTCGAACCGCGACGGTTCTACATACTGTCCCGTTCGTTCACCTCGGTGGTCCCCCTCAAACCACCACTGGCTGTTGATAACGATCAGTGCAACAAAAGGGTGGGGATGGAGAACGACCGGACCCGGGAGTCCGTCATGTGGCAGGAAGGCACCCTCACCAAGATGGGATTCAATGTAGCGTTCCATCTCCTGCAGGCGCCGTAGATCACCTCCGACGCCGCGGTGGCCGCTGTCGTGATTACCGGGCACGAAAACGACCGGACCGGTGGCGAGACGAGCTGCTTCGATCTGTGCATTCAGGATCTGTTCGCCCCGAACCCGATCCGGGTGGTCGAGAGGCGCGAGTCCGCTCTCGTATAAGTTATCGCCCAGAAACAGGACTCCGCATGTACCCTCGCACGCGCCTAAGGAATCGGCAAGCATCTGCAGCGCAGGAGTGTCAGCGATTGAATATGCATCGCCACCGTCGCCCGCGAGAAATAAGGTAAACGAAGATTGCTGCGCGAACGACGGGATAATGGTTAACAGAAATGCGACCGCCAAAGCTATGATGCGAATCGTCATCGACATGATCGTTCTATATTCAGAGATGATGCCCCGATTCATCGCCTTTGTGGAGATTGGGACGGCGCGTTCGATGCCGTGTCCGATCTCGATCGATCTCAGTAGCGTGCGCTCCTGAACGGCATCCCCCAGCGCAACTGGAGGGAAGGGTTCACATTCCACTCTCTTCCAGTCTCGGCGTCATCCGATTGAGATAAATAGAGGGCTAATTCGAGGTTCATTCGTGGCAGGATCTCATACCCTCCGTAGGCCTCGATCCGGTAGTCATCCACCCGCACGCCCTGGCCAATAAAATGCCCATGATTTCGGGTGCGCGTAGTATACGGTTCACGTGGATCAGCCCCGACGTTCTCACCCTCCGGGTTGCGGCCCCTTCGTGTGTACCATGCGTTGATCGCGCCCGACCAGCGCGCACGAGGCTGGTAGCGCAGTTGCAGCGCCCAGTCATAAAAGTTCTGCCCCGCAGGATGTCCCAGAGGATCGTCGTAGTGCACGAAAGAGTTATTCGCGGCCCGGTGGCTGTACGTAAACGGTCGTACGCGGGTATGTTCCATTCGAATACCAAGACCGGCAATCCACGGAGGGACGGCGTGAAATCCCGCTGTCCATCCCCACTTGTTTCCAAACCAGCCATCACCTGAGAAGAGCTCTTCCAGACGAAACTCCGTGATCAGACCTTGCCCGAACACCTTGATGCCCGGCTTGACGATCCAGGAAGCGCCCGCACCAATCTGAACATTGTCCGGACTGCCCCGATCGATCTCAATGGCCCGATAAAAAATGATCGGATTGAGATAGGAGAGATCGTATCCGCGCCTCCGATCATCTGAATAATCCGGAGCGGAAATCACCGATTCATAAAAGTGCAATTGAACACGTGCGGGAAGGTCTACCGACAACGCGTGGAACGCGCCATACTTTCGTGGAAGAACGTGATCGCTGGTCCGGTCGATAGGGGACAAGTCGGTCCAGGCCGTAAACAGGTTGACGTATTGAAGGCGCCAGACACTCGTGCGAATCTGCACCTGGTCATACTCGGGTGCGAAATCGGATAGATAAAGACTCGTCATCCCATCACCCCAGCGATTACGGTCGCGACCGGCGCGAATCTCGAAGAACTTCGTTCGGAC
>CBFGXY010000287.1:0-3048 GCA_965652945.1 uncultured bacterium | reverse complement strand
CTCTCTTACCTCACCGCTGCGAGGCCGTTGCTGCTGGCTGTCCCCCAGGAAAATCTCGCGTCGAAGATTGTGCGGGATGCGGGTGCCGGCATTGTGGTTGATCCCGGTGATTCAGGGTCGTTTGTCCGGGAGGCGAAGGAGTTGTTGCAAGCGCCCGCGCGCCGCGAAAAAATGGGCTTACGGGCGAGAGCATACGCGGAGAGAACTTTCGATGTCGCGGCTATCGCAGATCGATTCGAGACCGTATTGGCCGTGGCGGATCACGAGGGGGCAGCATGACGAAGTTCCAGCAACCGCCGGTGATCGTTCTCGGTCGTTTCCCACCACCGGTAGACGGGCAATCTGTGGCGACGCTCCGCTTGGCCGAATTGCTCGAAGATGTTTACCCGATCGAGCGCCTGAACACAAACTATACGGAGACTGGCGGACTGCAGGCGAATTCGTGGCTCGTGCCGGGGCGATGGCTTCACTACTTGAAGCTGTCCCGGAGAAATCGCAATGCCTTGAACGCGCATGCGGGTGCTGTTGTCCTATGGCCGGCCGTCTCGCCCGACGTTCTCGGGCATTTCCGTGATCTAACGACCGTGCTGCGACACGCCGAGAAAGGGCAGCGTATTGTTGCGATCGTACACCGCGGAAACTTCGACAAGATGTTTACGCACCCGCTCACGTGGAGGACGGCCCGTAAGCTCGTGGATAAAGTCGCCCAGTTCGTTTTTCTCGATCAAAAATTGTCCGACGCGTGTGGCGCCTGGATCCCACCCGATAAACGGACGCATATACCCAACACGATAGATGCACCGGTAACGGCGAGCGAGGCAGAGGTGGAAGCCAAGCAGGAACGCGATCCGAACCGGCCATTTCGCCTTGTCTATCTGAGCAATATGATCGCAAGCAAAGGGTATGGCGATGTTCTCGAAGCGGCACGATTACTATTTGCTGATGGCGTCGACATCGAACTCGTGTTCGTAGGGCGATGGCCATCGGCAGAGGACGAACGGGCGTTCCAGCAGAGAATAGAGGATGGGGGTATGTCAGAACGAATTCGGCTGATCCCGGGGATCTCGGACCGCGAGGAGATGCGCTTGCTACATCTCGAGTCGGATGCTTTCGTCCTCCCCACATACTATCACAACGAGGCCCAGCCCCTGTCTATCATCGAAGCACTTGCTGCCGGTACGCCGGTTATTGCAACGAACTACAGGGGCATTCCGGAGATGATCGACGACGGTAAGGAAGGCTTTCTCATACCCAGCAGATCCCCCGGCGAAATTGCGGAGGCTGTCAAGAAATTAAAGGATGGTGACCGGTGGCGCAGAATGTCGAAGACTGCCCGCGCACGCTTCGACGAGCAGTTTCATCCGGAGGTGGTGCGAGAGCAATGGATCGAGCTCGTCGGATCCATCAGATGAGACGCATTCTTTCGATTCGAGCTGTGGCTGCATGCGTCTTCGCTGCTCTTATCCCGACGATGGTGCCGCATCATACCCATGCGCAACTGCAGTCCGTCTATCCTGCCATCTTCGATGACTTTGAGTACGACTCGGGCGAGTTCGATCTGAGAGACTATGCACGCGGAGCGACTTATTCGGGCTCCATCTTCGGCTTGAACGACTGGATGACCGCCGGCGGACTTCAGCGATCCCGAGCATGGCGCCGGTTCAACTGGGACGACCTGAGTTATTCTTGTTCGCGGTGCGGTGTAATAGCGAGCGAGGAGGGGCGTATTATCCTGATCGCGGAGGAAGGAGGCGTCACCGGCGGCAGCGACCATGGGAGGTTACCAGCCGTGAGCAGTGGTTTCGTGACCGGCGGCGGCACGTACGCAGCTCGGATTCGCATGAATGCGCTTCCGGAGCAGGGCAACTACATCCAGGCCTTCTGGACAAGCGGTATCGATGTGTTGATGATGGATCAAGGCTCGCACTGGCTGGGATACCTGTCGGAAACCGACATTGAGTCGTTCAGCCGATCGTACACCGGCAACAACCAGGTTGATTTCGGTGTCACGAATTATCTCGGCAAGCGCATGCGTCAAGAGGGAGGCGCGTTCAGAAGCTACGAAGCCGTCGTTGACGGGCGCTACGGCGTTCGGTCCGGCGATCTGCAATGCGTCGAGAGCGAGGACGGACGGTGGATGCGAATAGTGGATTGCAGGGATGTGCTTTTCGATCGCGACTGGATTATGAACATTCGGATTCAGCCGCGTGAGCAAGTCGAATACGAACTGCGATCGGCAGATGGTCGCTTCGCCGCTGGTTCGGTTTCGAGGACTCGCGGCGGGTTCACCGTGGAACCTGTAAGGGTCAGTGATCACAGCCCTATGCGACCTGTTATGGCTGTCTTCGGACTCTATGGTGACGGTGAGGAGCAGCAACTTCGCTCAAATCTGTCAATGGAGATCGACTGGTACTATCACACGCGTAGCCTGATCACGATTGACGAGGTTGTGGAACAAGTCGGCATCCTTCGGGCGATGCATCCGCGCGTGAATACGCTTGGAGTCGAGTTCAACGACGTCACGTCGCAATCTGATTTTGAGGTCAGTGTCCAGGGTCCGGCGACCCTTCCCCGGGGACGTACCGGTGGATGGAGACTGGATCTCACACATCTCAACACCACCTACGTCATCGAGCGATTTGACTTCTCCTATTTATACTGCGATGACGTGCCTGTCATGGCAGACGGGCCATTCCCGATCCGTGAGCCGGAACTGACACATGCGATACCGTCTCGATACGACGGGATGCTTATCGAGGCCATCGTACGTAACTATTGGTCCGGTGATGTGCAGAGAGCCAGCAAATACGTCTTTATTGCGGGCGAAAGTTGCGCGGTGGACGTGGAATGAGGCATATGTGGTCATCCGGTCTTCCACACTGAACACCGCGCCGCGCCTACCACCTCCGCAACGCGGCCACCGGCACGGCGAAAAACTACTTCGCACAGTACGCGTCTTTTCGTCGGGGCCGGCCGCATAAAGCACAACCTGCGCCTCGTGGAGCATCCTGTTGTCGGCAGCGCAGGTAACACTTGCGGTCGAATGTG
>CBFGXY010000286.1:0-3092 GCA_965652945.1 uncultured bacterium | reverse complement strand
ACAGCGGCAAGTCGAGCCTCATCAACTCACTTTTCGGGGCCGAACTGATGGAAGTTGGGCCGATCCCCACTACCGCCAAGATCACCATCCTACGCTATGGTGAGGAGCCATTCGAGCGTCAGAAGTCAGCTTATCTTATGGAGCGGCGCCGTCCGGATGACCTGCTGCGGTACCTCACGTTGGTTGACACACCTGGGACCAATTCCATCATCGAAGAGCATCAGCAGCTAACCGAGGACTTCATTCCCCGCGCCGACATTGTACTTTTCGTCACTTCGTATGACCGGCCGCTTGCAGACTCCGAACGCAAGTTCCTCCATTTCATCCGCCACGATTGGGGGAAGTCGTTCGTCGGTGTGATCAACAAGGTCGACCTTGCGGACTCGAAGGAGGATCTGCAGCAGGTGATCGAGCATGTCGGATCGGGCATCGAAGAAGCGCTCGGTTTTCGGCCGACGATTTTTGCAGCGTCCGCACGTCTCGCTCGTTCGGGTAGCGATGACGCGCCCGACTGGAAAACCGAAGGTTTCAGCCATTTCCGTCGGTTCGTTCAAGAGACCCTTGCCGGTCCGGACCAGCTCTCCCTTAAACTTGGCGCCCCGCTGGATGTGACGGATGCGCGCCTTCGCGTGCTTGATTCTGCCGTTGAAGCACGAAACAAAGCGTTGAACCAGGACGAGACTCGTCTGGAAAAGCTTAAGGCACGGCTTGCGTCCACGCGTGATCATATTGCCGGGATTGCATCCGAGACCAAACGAAAGGTTGATGCACTCCTTGCGGATATGGAGGAGCGAGGTGTTTCGTACATCGACCGGATGTTCCGCCCGGCCAATATCAATCTTCTGCGAGACAAGGATCGCTTCCGCGAGGAGTTCGCCAGACAGGTCGTGCGCGATCTTGATCGTGAGATTGAATCGATCGTTTCTGAGGGCGTCGATGACCTCCATCAGCGTGCGATGCAGCTCTGGCAGGATATGATATTCGAGATTCGCGCCGGCGAGACGCCGGTAAGCGGACTCGACCGTCAGGCGGCGCTCCGGGCTGTCGAGCGGGAGGCAGGGCGTCTTCTCGCACGGCACGATGTGCGTGAAGAAGCGCGTGCGATACTGCATAACGCCGCCGGTCAGACCGATCTCGTAAGGATGGCTGGAATTGGAGCGGTCGGTCTTGGAGCATTGTCTGCCATCCTGGTCGTCGCCACCACGCTCGATGTACTGGGCGGGCTTGGTATTCTGACGGCCGGAGTCATCGGTGTTGCTTCGTTTACGATCCTCCCGCGGGCGCGCCGTCAGGCAAAAGACGCATGGGGGAAGCGTATTTCATCCCTCCGCCGCGACATCGAGCAGGGACTGACCACCGAGCTGGATCGCCAGGCGGAAACCCTCCTCGGTCACGCCGAGGACGTTCTGGCTCCGTACGAATCAGGAATCTCCGACGAACGCCAAGAGGTGACCCGTGCACTTCGAATCCGCGAGGAGGTCGAGGAAGAATTGCAGGCGCTCCGCCGCGAGTTGGCGTAGTCATCGTATCACTTCGCGTAGTCATTGGATGACTTCATGTAGTCATCGGATCACTTCGCGTAGTCATCGGATCGCTTCACGTAGTCATCGTATCGCTTCACGCAGTCATCGTATGACTTCACGTAGTCATCGTGTCACTTCGCGTAGTCATCGGATCACTTCAGGTAGTCATCGGATCACTTCACGTAGTCATCGGATCACTTCGCGTAGTCATCGGATCACTTCAGGTAGTCATCGTATCACTTCGCGTAGTCATCGGATCACGCCAAATAACATCTACAACGTTATGGACGCGGATCTGCGAGATGGAACATCGGCCCAACGGACCGGTGAACTCGCTCCTTTTGTACACCAAGCGGTTGAGACGTGAAGACTGTATCTATTGGAAAATCAAGCATTGAGATCTTTCCCCTGGGGCTGGGGACAAACACCTTCAACGATCCGTCGAATGTTGATCCGTTTTTTGCCGTACTTGACGGCTTCGCTGAGCGCGGGGGCAACTTCATTGATACGGCGGACATGTATTCGTACTGGATCGAGGGGAATTCTGGTGGTGAGTCCGAGACGATAATCGGAAAGTGGCTGAAGGGTCGCGGGAGGCGCGATGAGTTTGTCATTGCCACAAAAGTCTCGGGAATGCCCGGTTTAAAGGGTCTTGCACCGGAGACGATCGCTCGTGGTGCCGACGATTCACTGCGCCGTCTGCAAACCGACTATATCGATCTATACTATGCGCATTACGAGGATGATAATACTCCGATAGTAGAGAGCGCGGCCGCGTTCGATAAGCTTGTGAAGGCGGGAAAGATCAGGGCGATTGCCTTATCGAATCAGTCGCCGGCGGTCATCGATGAGTGGTTCAAGGTCTCGCGCGAGAACGATTTCGCTCTTCCGATCGCATTACAGCCGGAATATTCGCTCGTCGCGAGGGGATACGAGACGGAGCTGCTTGCTATTGCACGGCGTCATGAGATGTCAGTGTTTCCGTACCTCGTGCTTGCCGGAGGTTTTCTGACTGGAAAGTATCGCAGCGAGGCTGATACGGAGGGCCGCGACCGAGGTGGTATCGTTAAGAAGTATCTCACAGGCGAAGGGCTGCGCTTACTGGATACGCTGTATGAAGTCGCTGCCGCGCACGGTGTCGAATCCGTTGCCGTTGCGGTGGCATGGACGATGGCCGACGACAAGGTGACTGCGCCACTGGCGGCGGCAACTCGGCCCTCGCAGCTCGATCAGCTTTTTGCAGGTGTAGAGCTGGAGCTCACGAAGGAGCAGATTGCAGCGCTGGACGAGGCATCGGCATCCTTCGTCTGAGGGGGATGTGCCGCTCCGGGCGTCGTTTGGTGGAGGATGGGACGCCGACTTCGTTTCCGGAATCGCTAAGGGTGGTGCTACGTTGTTGAAAAGAAGTACTCGGGGCGGGGTTGCAGGCGAAAACCTGCGCTAATTGAGAGCGTCCGTTCTGCTCGGTGGGCGCGGGAGCAAAATGAGTCTCTCGCGCCTTCGTGCTTTCACTCCACCCATACGTCGATGAAGCTCTCATTTCGATCCGATCAGCTGAAGCTCTATCGT
>CBFGXY010000285.1:0-3096 GCA_965652945.1 uncultured bacterium | reverse complement strand
CCCAGCGCTCGAGCATTATGCCCGTAAACCGAGCCGAATCCATCCTCATGACCGAGCATCTCGATGCTCCGAACGACATTACCATAATTGAGAAGCGGTTCCCCCATCCCCATGAACACTACGTTCGTGATCCCTTTCCCGTATGTCTTGCGAGCCTCGGCATCCATGATCGCAACCTGATCGAAAATCTCACCTGCCGTCAGGTTCTGGTGGAAACCCATCATTCCGGTCGCACAGAAAGAGCACGCCATCGCACAGCCGACCTGGCTGGAAACGCAGACCGTCATCCGTCCTGGAGTGCCGTCGTCCGACAGATCTGGAATGAGAACGGCCTCTACTTCGCGCCCGGTTCGAAGGCGAAAAAGGCACTTGATGGTTCCATCGGATGACACTGACCGGTCCTCGAGATCGAGGGAGGAAATCTCCGCAACCTCGTTCAAGTACGCTCGGAAGTCTTGGGGCAGATCGGTCATTTCATCGAACGACCTCGCGTTCCGATTGTACAGCCATCGGAAAAGCTGTCGACCGCGAAACGGAGGCTGTCCGTGTTCTACCGCGAAGCCCTCAAGTTCATCCCTCGAAAGAGACTTGATGTCAATTGACTTATGTGGTGTGGAGATTTCGATCATGCCGACATAAACGAAGGCCGTCGGGGCAACGTTTCAATCAGATCCGAATAAGGGACGGCGGACATAGAGCGTTGTGACGACCAGCATAACGATTGCGGCGACAAGGGAGACCAGGAGGGATGCGCTTAGGGGTGCGGCCTCGAGGGCGCTGCCATCCGGCCAGTACAATCCGTACCGGATGCTGCTAACCGCGTAGGAAACAGGATTCAGTTTTATCAGCCATTGAAGCAATGCTGGAGCTCCCTCCGCCGGGAAGAACGATCCCGAAAGAAACCAAAGAGGGAACAGGAAGAGGTTCATAATGGCATGAAAGCCACGCGTCGTTTTCATCCGCCATGCAATCAGAACCCCAAGCGACGTAAAGGTTATCCCCAGCAGGAACGCGGTGATAAAGATGATCATGATTCCCGGAAGAGTCAGCGACAGGCCCACCAGCGGTACGAATATCAGAAGCAGCGCTGCCTCGGCCATTGCGAGGGTCGTGCCTCCGAGCGTATTACCGAGCACGATGGCGGCACGGGAGACCGGCGCCACGAGCGCGCCCTGAAGAAATCCTGATGTTCGCTCCTCCACAATAGATATCGTCGAGAATATCGCCGTAAAGAGGATGATCAGTGCCATGATACCCGGAAAGAGGAATTCGAAAAAACCCATATCGGACTGGGCTTCGCCCGGAATGCGGAACGTTCCCTGAAACCCTAGTCCCAGAAGAAGCCAGAATCCGAGTGGTTGCAATATCGCTCCTACGAGACGCGTGCGGTCGCGGACAAACTTGACGATCTCACGCTTCCACAGGGCCTTGACGGCTAAGACTGACATTCGGCAGGCAGAATTTAAAGTGAGATTATCCGGTGGTCTGCGCTGAGCTCAGGCCTGGTCCGACGTGGTGATCATCCCGACCGATACCGCATCAGACTCATCTAAACCGTCCGAAATCCTGCGGCCCGTAAGGGAAATAAATACGTCCTCGAGGGTCGGCTTGCGGATCGTTGCTGCCTCGATCAAATCACCGAAAGCTTCATGGAGACGCGGCAGGAGCTCGAACACCGTCTCGTCTGATACTTGCAGGAGGTTTCCGACGATCCGCCCTTCGACGCCGAATCGAGTTAAAATGTGGTCGCGAAGTATGACTGCCTTGTCGGTCTCCAGCCATATCGAATCTCCACCGAGGCGGTCTCGAAGGGCTGCCGGCTCATCCATTTCAAGGATGCGACCTTCGTCTACGATCGCGATCTGGTCACACTGTTCGGCCTCCTCCATCAAGTGGGTAGCGACCAGCATTGTAGTACCCTCGGAGCGACGGAGTCGGCTGAGTGTATCCCAGAAAGCACGTCTGGCTATCGGGTCGAGTCCGCTTGTGGGCTCGTCCAGCAGGAGTAGACCCGGGCTGTGCAACAAACCCCTGAGAAGATCTGCTCGTCGCTTGAGACCTCCCGAAAGCGTGTTTACGCGCTGCTCCGTTCTGTCAGTAAGATCAAAAACTTCGGCAAGAGACTCGAAACGCCGGACGAGCGCTGCTCCCGACATCCCATAAAGTGCGGCAGAGGTATACACATTCTCTCTGATCGTGAGCTCGTCGTCGAGTGCCGGCGTCTGAAAGACAACTCCGAGGCGTCGTCGAGCCTCATCCGGATCCGAAACCGTATCATGGCCGAAGACCTTCGCGTTTCCGGACGTCGGTCTCAGCAGCGTGGATATAACCCGAAAGAGCGTCGTCTTGCCGCTGCCGTTTGGTCCGAGGAGTCCTATCAGTTGACCTCGCTCGATGCTAAGCGACACCTCTCGCAACGCCACGCGATCGCCATATGCGTGCGACACGGCATGGGTCTCCAGGGCAAGTGGGGTCATCGGGCTCGACCTAAATAAAGCGATCCACGACGATCAGCGCTACGAGGGCCGGGATGTAATAAACGGACGCCTTCAATACCGAACGGGCCATCGTGCCCGTCCGCCGCATGCGAAATCGAATCGTGTGGCCGAGGAACCAGAATCCCAGAGCGAGCGCGCCGACCAGATATACCAGCCCGGCATCTCCCAGCACAAACGGCAGAACGCTTACGATGAGCAGGGCGATGGTGTATAAGAGCGCCTGTCGCGATGTCCTGACTCCGTCGGGATCTCCCACAGAGACCATGTCGAAGCCTCCGCGGGTATAATCCTTCCTGTACATCCATGCGAGCGACAGAAAGTGCGGCATCTGCCAGGCCACCAGGATCAGGAAGATTGCCCATCCCCCCGCATGCAGATTACCTGTTGCGGCCGTCCATCCCCCGAGTGCCGGCAGCGAGCCCGGGATGGTACCGACGAGCGTATTCCAGTCGGTACGGCGCTTCATCGGCGTATAGACATAGACATACATTACGAACGCGACCCCGGCAAGAATCGCCGTGAGGGGATTGACGAGCGGGCATATCAACCCAATTCCCGCGGCTCCCAGCAGGAACCCCGTATTACGAGCCGCTGACTT
>CBFGXY010000284.1:0-3119 GCA_965652945.1 uncultured bacterium | reverse complement strand
CAGAATCCGGATGGGCTTTCGACATGAACTTACAGGGAGAGGGAAGGCGATGCGGTGAGCTCGAGATCGCTCGTTATTCCTTGATCTAACTTCAGATATGCTGCCGTCGCAATCATCGCGGCGTTGTCCATACAGTACTTCAGTTTCGGAAGGTGAAGAACCACACCTCGGTCCGCCGCAAGGGCTGCGGCTCGTTCGCGGAGCCGGCTGTTGGCGCTGACCCCGCCTGCAATCGCGATGTGCTTAACGTCCGTCTCGTCGATCGCCGCTGCAAGCGATTCGACCAGGACATCGACGATGGCTTCCTGAACAGATGCAGCCAGATCCGACATATGCGTATTGAGATGGGCGCTACGTTCGGTTTCATCGAACCGATTCAGATAATATAGCACGGAGGTCTTGAGTCCGCTAAAAGAGTAGTCGAAACCACCCGGCCGCGACCGGGGGAAGGCGTGAAAAGCAGGATCACCGTTTGTTGCCGCGCGGTCGATCGACGGTCCCCCGGGGTAAGGGAGGCCAAGTAGTTTGCCGATCTTGTCGAATGCCTCACCTGCCGCATCGTCACGGGTTTTCCCGAGGACGACATGCTCGAGAGGTCGATCAATCTTCATCAGTTGCGTATGTCCACCGGATACTACCAGACTCAGGAAGGGGAAGTGCGGTCCCCGCGTATCCGTGAATACGGAATAGACATGTCCCTCGAGATGGTTGACGCCAATCAGTGGAATGTCGAGCGTGAGGGCGAGGGATTTCGCAAAGCTGATCCCTACAAGCAGTGAACCTGAGAGACCGGGTCCTTTTGTGACGGCGATCGCATCAACGTCTTCGAGGGCAATGCCCGCATCACGTAGTGCTTTCTGCACGACCGGCACGATCATCCTGAGGTGCATCCGGGAAGCAATCTCAGGCACGACCCCTCCAAACTCTTCATGTTTGAGCTGGGACGAGATCACGCTCGAGAGAATGGTCCGACCACGCGATACCGACGCGGCCGTATCATCACACGACGATTCGATTGCAAGAATTACGACGTCCTGCACGTTATAGAAGAAGTTTTATGCAGATGCAGAAAGCCGGCAATGCCGACTTTGATTTTGTGTTTCCCAGAGCTGGAATAGAACAAAGGTGGACCGGGCCGGTTTATTGACAAAGCCGGAAATCAGGTCTATACTCAATAGAAGTAAAGTAGCCCACGTAATGCCGCCATGCGATATTTTCTGCCATTCATCACTCTGATTATCGTACTTGGAACGGCCGTTCCCGTTCAGGCTCAGATGCGTGACCAGGTGGCCTCAGCTCAGCCGGCACCGGCACAGCTTTACGACTCTCAGACTCCGGCCTTTACGCTGAACAAGCTGTTCAGTCCCCAACATTTTTCAATGGGGCATTCGTACGAAATGTCGGTAGGCTCTTTCGGAGGAGGAAGCCAGACCCTCGGGATGTATACCAACACGATGCTATTCGAGTTTAGCCCGAAGCTCGACGCCCGGGTCGACGTGAGCGTAGCACATTCATTCAACGGAAGTCAGTTCGGCAACGAAGGGCACGGGGGGCAGGTTTTCATCCGGAACGCCCAGGTAAATTACCGGCCGACCGAGAACATGCAATTCCATATATCCTTCCGTCAGAGTCCGTATGGAATGTATGGCCATCCCTACGGATATCGCGGCGGCTACGGATACTCGCCGTTCCACGAGCTTCCCCCGATGGGCCGATAAAGGCTTTAACCGCGCAGACTATTCTACCTGCGAAACGATGTTTTGAATGGCGAAGAGCGCACGTGCGACAAGAACCTGGTTCTTGAACCTCTCGCTGGTTGTGCTGGGACTCACGGCGGCCGTACTGCTCTATGCCTTCACGATGCGACTGGCAACTCCCCGAGCAGATCCTGCGCGCGATACCACGGTTCCCACCCACCTCATCGGGGACATTATCCAGGTAGAAGTTCGCAATGCATGTGGAGTGGCCGGTATTGCAGCTCGAACTCGGGGATATCTCCGAACACACGGCTTTGATGTCGTGGAGGTAGGCGATCATACCAGCATGGACCTCGAACGCTCGGTGGTGATCGATCGAATCGGCGACCTGCAAGCGGCGAAGAACGTAGCGAGAGCTCTCGGAATTGCTGAGGAGAACGTTATCCAGGACATTCGAGAATCATATTACCTGGATGCCTCGGTTCTTCTCGGAAAAGATTTTGAATCGTTACGCCCGTTCCAATGACCTCTCCCGACGGCACTCGTAATGATGCATGCGTACGATTCCGGCCGCATCGCAACAAAGGTGCAAAGCTGAAACTTTCCTTCAGGATGTCTATCAACACCGAGATGTATGGATTCAACCAGGCAGAAACCGATCGCTAAGAAAAACAGACGCCGGACACATCAGACTCCGGTAAAAGACCTCGCTCGCGATGCAGTTGATGCGCTTCTCGATAAGAAGGGCATCAACCTGACCGTCATGGACATGCACGAGGTTAGTGGCGTGGCCGATATCTTCGTACTTGCTACCGGCGAGTCTGAACTCCAGATCAAGGCACTTGCCGATGCAGTGGTTGAGCGAATCCGCGACCGCCATCACGAACGTCCGTGGCATGTGGAGGGTTATGAAGGGCGGCAGTGGGTGCTGTTAGATTACGTCGATCTCGTGGTCCACATCTTCAGTCAGGAAAAACGAACGTTTTACGGACTCGAAAGACTCTGGAATGATGCGCCAAGTGAATCGGTCTCGCCTGAACTGCCGGTAGATGAGATCAAGCTGTTGCAAGAGGAGGGAGGCCCGAAGGACAACACGGCCCCATCGGAATGACCATGCGACACCTTGCACTCGTGATTGTTACGGCGATGGCGACAGCAGGGTGCGCAGGATCCCGCGAAGCAGAACTGCCGCCTGACGACCGGTTCGGCCATCGGTACGAGGACCTGAGCGCACCCGATGGCAGGCGTACCGTGACTCTGGCGGAGCCGGACGGCGAATCATCCTTTCATTATCCGGTCGTCATAGATTCGCTGCACATACGGCAGGGGGAATTCATTCCGTACCTCGATGCTGAAATTCAGCGGGTGGCCGTGGAGGTGCTGGCGAAAGGACTATATCCCGACAGCTGTTCAGAGTTGGCT
>CBFGXY010000283.1:0-3127 GCA_965652945.1 uncultured bacterium | reverse complement strand
AGTATTTCCGAAAGAGCCGGATCCCTTAAGGTACGACCGGAAATCAACTGGGAAAAATAAATCGGCCGGTTCACTAACGTTTGATGGCGGGAATCGTCCACAAAGGGAAGGAATACCGCCATGGACCGTCTCTAAGTCGTTATCTCGGCGGAGTTCTTTTCTTTTCGGAATGGATTACGAGATCCGCCCACCCCGAACCGACCCACGATCCGTTTTGATCGTATCATGTAGTTCCTTCACCAATCGAATGTACAGATGCGTCGCCTCAATACAATCGCAATCATCGCCCACGACGGTAAGAAGGCGGATATGATTGCCTTCGCCATGAAGAACCGCGAGTTACTGTCTCGCTTCAATCTCATCGGAACGGGCACGACCGGAAAGCTGATCGAGGACAAGGTCGGTTTACCCGTACAGCGTGTACTTTCGGGGCCTCTGGGGGGAGATGTGCAGATCGCCGCACGAGTGGTCACGGGAGAGATCCACGCTGTATTCTTTTTCGTGGATCCTCTGGATAAACATCCCCACGATCCGGATATCCAGACGTTGATGCGGGCGTGCAATGTTCATAATGTACCCCTTGCATCGAATGTGGCCACGGCAGATTTCATTCTGACATCGCGTCTGGCCGAGGTCGAAGGGGTCGAGGATGCCTCCATTCAGAACACCGCGTAACCGCCTCGTTGTAGCTGTAATGTTCTATTTATAGCGAGCGCCGGTCGGGATACACTTGGATGCTGCCTGGTTTTAGTGACTTGTTGTACACAAGCACTGAACAATAACCGAGAGGTATTAGATATGGCATCACCGAAAGAACAGCAGATGGAAGGAACCTGGAACCAGTTCAAAGGGCGGATCAAGGAAGCGTGGGGTGATCTCACCGATGATGATCTGGATCGCTTCGAGGGCAAGAAAGATCAGCTCGTGGGAGAACTCCAGCAGCGGACGGGAGAGAGCCGCGAAAACATTCGCCGTCGCATCGACGACTGGGCGGATGAGGTCAAATACCGCATCTAATATGGATGCGGCCATCATCAACCGAAGACGGAGAGACCGATGAAGGACGAGAAGAGGAATAAAGCTGATGGAATGAAAGACAAGGCGAAAGGCAAGGCTAAAGAAGCCGCCGGCGCCGTCACCAACGACTCTTCGAAGCGCGCTGAAGGGCAAAAGGATCAGCTCAAAGGCGAGGCCAAGAAGAAAGTTGGCGAAGCGAAGGAGAAAGTGAAAGGTCACTGACCCCGCGGCTTTCCGTCCACGGCCCCTCGCGTCATCGATGCGAGGGGCTTTTTTTATCGTCTGGTGATTGTCCTCGAGCCCACCCGGCCTCCGGTTCCTATCGTGCGCGGAATCCATTCCACAGCATCCATCTGATTATATTGGGCCCACCGGATCATATGTCACTCCAACCGCAAGACCATCCCATTCCTCGTGATCGAGACCGAAATCCTTATTTACGGAGGTGGCACGTCGGGAACGTGTGCCGCAATTCAGGCTGCGCGCAGAGGCGCAAACGTGATCGTAATCGAGCCGTCGAAATGGATCGGGGGAATGATTACGGCCGCGGGCGTGAGTGCCCTTGATGGTAACAAGTATGGAGCGGGAGGAGGCATTGTGCACGAGTTTCGGCAGGCACTGGCCGAGCACTATGGATCAATCGAGGCCCTGTATTCGGGATGGGTTAGCCTCTACTGCTTCGAACCCGTTGTTGCCCACCGAATTCTGTCGGAATGGGTGGAGGCGTTGCCCACGCTGACCGTCTACCGAGAAGCCGACGTTACCGGGTATCGTCGGGCGGCGGATCGGGAACGCGAGGTGCGCGTCCGGTTCAAGGACGGATCTGAGCGGACAATCCGTTGTCGACTTTTTCTGGATTGTACCGAGTATGGTGACGGTCTCAAACTGGCGGGCATTCCCTATACATTGGGACGAGAAGGACGAGATGATCTTGGGGAATCGGCAGCCCCAGCTGAGCCTGATGATGAGCTTCAGGATCTGACCTACGTCGCCACGCTCAAGAAAAATGACGCCTCACCGACACCGACGGAGACGATATCAGAGGTTCAGCGCACGTATTGGAAAAACTTTCGATGCAGCACCTCTGAAGATTGCGACACTCGCGACGAGCATGAGCTGCATCATCCATCGCACGACTGGCAGAGCTTCATCTCTTATGCGACGCTGCCGAATGATCGGTTCATGTTGAACTGGCCATTTCGTTCAAATGATTATCCGATTACTCCGGCGTTTTTCGAAAACCGGTTCGTTCGAAGACACGTCATCGCTTCCGCTCGCCTGCATACCCTTGAAAATGTCCGATATATCCAACATTCCCTTGGTCACCCCGAGTGGAGGCTCGACCTTGACCAGTATCCCAGCGGCGATGGTCTTGCACTGATACCGTATATCCGCGAAACGAGGCGGATGCGGACTGCAAGAATGATGGTACAGGATGATGTTGTGCCACAGGCAGGTGAGAACCGGGCTCGCTTTCGGTCGGATGCGATAGCGGTCGGAGATTACTTTCTCGATCATCATCACGGACGTGCCTTCGAGCGAACGGGTGAGCGACTGGTCGAGAATCTGCCTGATAACGGTCCGTTTCAGGTGCCGATATCCGTTTTCATCCCTGATTCTGATGTAGATGACCCCTGCTTCCTGGTCGGTGAAAAAAGCATTTCCGTGTCGCATATCGTGAACGGCTGCACCCGACTTCAGCCTGTCGTAATGCTGATGGGGCAGGCGCTGGGTATCCTGGCAGCGGAGGCCATACGTCGATCCTGTTCACCCTCCGACGTTCCCGTTCGAGACGTTCAGCAAGAACTTATTGATGCGGGCGCGCAGTTATATGTTGCGTACGATGTCGACTGCGAGCACCCGTTGTTCCGAGTTGTCCAGGAGTTGGGTATGGCAAGGATTTTAGGGAATGATGATCCTCTTCATCTCACGCTCGACGAGCCTGTCAATGGTCGAGATGCAGCACGGTGGGCTGACCGGGCGGGCCTTGACTGGTCGATTGCGGAGGAGGCATCTACCCGCACAGCCGAAGATTCGAAGCAGACCGTGTCGCGCGGGGCGTTCCTGCGTCAGATCCACGAGGCCGTCGACCTTCGATAATCGCTATGCC